>CBIHQZ010000721.1:0-4317 GCA_966212315.1 uncultured Myxococcales bacterium | reverse complement strand
ATCGTGTTCGAGATCCCGACCTCCGCTCCGGCACCCGAGCACGCCGCCGCCGACGGATTCCAGGGGATGATCCGGCGGCTGTTACGCGAGTCCGCTGCGCAGGTCAGTGGCTTCTTCCGGTCGCTGGCATCGACGGGAAACACCGGCACGGACGCGGTCAACGAACGTCGATGATCACGCGCGTGTCGCGGCGAACCGAGACGAGCAGCACGTCGCCGTCACGATGCCAGCACACGCCGTCGCAACCGCCGCGAACCGTGCCCGCATCGGGGGCCGGAGCGATCGCACTCCCATCGACGCGCACCTCGGTCACCGCATCGATGCGCGGATCAGCGTGCGCGAGTTCGATCGCGAGTCGCACGTCGCGCAACATGGCCACCGTTCCGATCGTGAGATGAAGTCCGTTCGCGTCGCGTGAGGTCGCGATCGAGACGCCTTCCTCGGTGGTGATCTCGCGCGCGGTCACGGCAGGGAGCACACGCGCGCGCAGATACTGATGTCCCGCGGTGTTCGGCCCGACGAATGGCGGATCGATCGCCACGAGCGTGTCGAGATCGTCGGGCAGCATCGGGACGATCGCGCCGACGCGCACGAACACCGGCGGCGTTCCGATCGGCGCATCGACCGTGAGATCCGCGGCGCCGTCGTGCATCGCGCCGGTGAACCAATGCACCCATTTTCCGGGCGGAAGATGCAACGTCCGGGTCGTCGCTCCGGCCGCGATCACCGGCGCGACGAAGAAGTCTTCGCCGAGCAGGTACGCGTACGGATCGACGTAGCCCGCGCGATCGCCGGGATACGCGAGCGCGGGATGCAGCACCGTCGGCGTCCCGAGTGTGTGGGCTGCGATGGCGTTCATGCGGAGATACGGAACGAGGTTCATGTGCTCGCGTGCGAGCGCGCGATACGTCTCGCCAGCGGCTGCGTCGTAGAGCCACGGGTCGTGATGATCGCCGCCGCCACCGAGTTGGAGGATCTGGGTGAACGCGGTGTGTTCGGCCCATCGCAAGAGCACTTCGCGCGTCGGCATCCCGCCGCGAAATCCGCCCGTGTCGCTGCCGAAGTTCGGGAACCCGCTCGACGCGAGCGAGATCATTCCCGCGATCGCCGCGGGAAGTCCGCCGACGGTGCGCCCGCGCGCTTCGCCGAAGTCGCTGTCGAGATCGCCCGGCCAGATGACGTCTGCGACGGACTGTCCTCCCCACGCTTCGGCGCGCACGAGCAGGAAGCCACCATCGTCACCGGCCCCCGCGTCGAGCGCGCGACGATACGGGCGGTGATAGAGCGTGTTGTAGACGTTGTGCGTCTGTCGTTCGGTGCTGCCGTCGAAGAAGTGAAAGTCCGGGCGCGTGCCCACGATCTCCGCGACGATCTCTTCGCCGTAGTCCAATTTGAATCCGCGCACACCGTCGGCGACACGCGGTGCGATGCGCGATTGCCAGAAGTCCGATGCGGCGGAATTCGTGAAGTCGATCATCCCGCTCGAGCCATCGGCGCCCTGCGAGCTTCCGAGCGCGGCGTAGACAGCGCCACCAGGGCCCTGATGCACGAGCCATGCATTCGCGAGCGCCTGGAGATACAGCGTCTCGGCGGTGTTGGTCGGTGCCGCGCCGCTCGCAACGCCATCGAGGTACGGAACGCTCCATAGCAACGGAACGAACCCGCGCGTGCGCATGCCCGCCAGCATCGCGGTCGGTTGCGGGAAGCGCGTCTCGTCGAAGACGAAGTCGTTGTACGAAGTCTGCCAAGGGTTATCGATCCAGAACGTCGTGCACGGAATGTGGAGCGCGCGGATCGTGTCCATCTCGGCTTCGAGTTCGGTGCGCGAGGCCCACTCGTTGCGCCAGTGCATCGGCGCGGCGGTCCATCGCGGCGGAAGAATCGGCACGCCCGTGTGTCGCGTGTACGCGGCGACGATCTCGCGGGGCGAGCCCGACGCGAAGACGACCACGTCGAGCACGCGGCCCTCGAACGTCGAGCGCACGTCGGTCGGATCCGTGGCAGCGATGTCGAAAGCGCCGGCCTCGCGCGACTCGACGAACATTCCCCAGCCGTGTGAATCGACGAGGAACGGAACGGGCACGTGATGTTCGTTGGTCCCCGACTCGCGCGACTGCGGATCGGCGACACCGAGTTGCATCGGCACCACGAGGCCACGCGCATCGGCGCCTTCGAAGCGTTCGCCGAGGCCTTGATAGCTTCCGTCATCCGCCGCGAGATGCATGCGCGCGAGCGCTACGTCGGTGAGCGAGGCGTCGCCTTCGAGTCGCATCCGGAACACACCGCGCTCGAGGTGCGTGAGGGTCACGGTCGCGCGATGACCCGCATCGTCGGCGATCGTCGCGCGTGAGTCGCTCGTGCGTTCGATGCCTGCGTCGAGCGCGCGCCACGTCACGCCGCTCGGTCGATCTTCGATCGGCCGGTGATAGCGGGTGTCGCCGCCGAACGCGGTGCCGAACTCGAACGCGCCTGCTTCGCGCGAGCGCACGAGCACGGAGCCGTCGGCACGCTCGACACGAAAACGAAGCGGGTCGGTTTCGACGACGAGTCGCGCGACGCCGGGATCGTCGACCGCGATCGAGAGGGGCGTCGGCACACGGACATCGCGCGATGACTCATCGGATACATCGACTCGCGAATCGGCGCCGGCATCGAGCAACGGCGGCGTTCGACCGGGGCATCCGTACGACGCGAAGGTGAGCGAAGCGCACGCGAACAGTCGGATCACGCGGTGATTCACGCCGTCGAGCGTATCGTCGATCCGGCGGGCGCGATCGGTCTCGCGCGCCGAAGAGACCGACCACGACCGCTCTCCACTCGTGGCGAAATGGACTCCCAATCGCTTCGTGCCGAGTGGCATGATTCGCCGTCGGGAGGGCTGTCATGGGAAGCAAGTTGCTCGAGTTCTACTCGCAGGCGGACGCGATCGGCGGACTGCGCGCGAAGATCCGTCTGGCGCAGATCACGCGAATGACCTCGACGCAGGCAGAGGCCGCACCGGATATCGCCGATGCACTCGCGCGTTACGTCACGGCGATCGGGCAGATCCGCCAGGAGTTCGGCGGCGGCGGGAGCGATCATCAGATCCCCGCGGCCGCGACGGGTGACGATCCGCATCGCACCGTCGAGCGTCTGCGTCGGCATCAGCGCGTGGTCGCCGACTTGCTGTCGCAGCGATCGCTCTTCATCGGCGATGTGCAGAAGACCGTGGAGCGCGCGACCGAAGCCGCATCCAACGCACTCGACGTCGCCCGCGCGAGCGTGTGGTTCTACGACGACGCGCGCAGCTTGATCCGTTGCGTCGATCTCTTCGAACGCGGCGGCAAGCACAGCACCGGCATCGAGCTGTTCCAGAAGGACTTCCCGAGCTACTTCAAAGCGCTCGAAGCCGAGCGGACCATCGCGGCGCACGACGCTCACACCGACCCGCGCACGTCGTGCTTCTCCGAGCCGTATCTCAGACCGCTGGGCATCAACTCGATGCTCGACGTGCCGATCTGGGCGCACGGCAAGATGCGCGGTGTGGTCTGCCACGAGCACGTCGGTCCGAAGCGAACGTGGACACCCGACGACGAGACGTTCGCGTACATGATGGGCAACCTCATCGCGCTCGCGATCGAGACGGGCCGGCGATCGGCGTCGGCGTCGGCGGCGTAGTAGCGCGCGATTCCGTTCGCTCGCTTCGCGCACCCCCTCACCATTGCTTGCACCGCTGCGACGCTCTCCCCGAACGGCGCATGCGCTCGACTACGACATCAGCGCGGTGGGGAGGGTCTGCGGCAATGTCCAGCGCGATCGTCGCGCGCGCTGTGGACAAGCGACCGCGCATCGTTCGCTTCGATGGCACGCCGTGCGCGCGGGCTCGATTCGATGACGCCCGGCATTTTGCGATCCCACCCTTCGTTGCGACGCATGGCGAGCGGCGCACTGTGGTTCGCATGTTCGGCAAGATCACGGTGCATCTCTCGCCCGACCGGTGCTTCACCGCATACGTCTCGGGCAATCATGTCGAGATCGTCGGAACCATCGACGGTCACGCTGCGCACTTCGGATCGGCGCGCTGGAACGGCGCCATCCTGTGTGACAGCACCATCCGACTGCGCGACGACGTCCTCGCGCAGCTCAACTCTGCCTTGCGTGCTGGCGGTATGGCCTAGCGCGCCGAGATGTGGGGGGGACGCCCCGGGCGCTGGTGGCGGAAGAACTTCGGGGGGGCCCGGATTCCACCAGCGCCCGGAAGGCGCTTAGGGACACCAGCCGGCGATCGCGACACGCAGTGCGACGTTGACACTCGGGGGGTCGGCGTGGCGACGTGAC
>CBIHQZ010000720.1:0-4340 GCA_966212315.1 uncultured Myxococcales bacterium | reverse complement strand
ACTTGTCCTCGAGCCGACGCGCGCAGGCTGGGTAGAAGATCTCCTGCTCGATAACCATGTGCGCGGCGAGATTGCGGGCGATCGTTCCCAACAGGCGCTTCTGTTCGCGACGCTCTTTCGAACGCTCGATGGCCCGGAACAGTTTCTTCACTTCGTCGTGCTGGCTCTTCAGTAGGTCAGTGGCCTTCATTGGATGTCTCCTTGTGCATGAATCGATTGCGCCAGAGGTCGCACGCCTTTGCGCGTCGGGCCTCTGCGATGCACGGCGCGCGCCTGCTGTTGTGTTCCCGGCAGAGCCAGCACAGCTCGGGAGCGGACGCCGCGCAGCACACGCCGCGCGAAATCACCGAGAAGTTCGTGACTCGCGGCGCGTGGCGAGTCACCAGACAGCGGATCGATGGTCAGCGCGTCCGCCGCGCGCGCAGCGCAAGCCACGCTCCGCCCGCGAGGAGCGGAAGCGCGATGATCGCCAGCGGTCCGATGCGCGCGAGGCGATGCTCGGCAACGTCGACGCGATCGGCGAGCAAGAGCATCAGCCAGTGCTTCACCTTGTGATCGGGGATGCGATACGCAGCGCTTCGCAGCACGCCACTCAAGCCCTTCGGCGGCTGAGCCGTGCCGAACACCGGCGTCACCGGAATTCCGCTCCCTTCGGCATGCCCGCTCGGGACGCCTTCCTGCCGCTCGGGTTCGTCCCAGTGCGCTTCGCCGGCGACGCCCGGGGGTGTTTCCATCGGAACACCGGGTCGCATCGAATCCGCCAGATCCACGCCCCAGTCGGGAATCGTATCAACGCTCGTCATCGCGCACCTCCTGCCTTCGCTTCGACACGCACGGCAATCACGCTTCCGCTCCGCGCGGGATCAAGACCACCTTGCGGCACTCTTCTCTCTTGTTCGCGAAGATCTCGTAGCCGTGCGGCGCGTCCTCGAGCGCCAGACGATGCGTGATGATCGCGGTGGGGTCGATGCGCCCCGCCCGAATGTGTTCGAGCAGATGCGGCATGTAGCGCTTCACGTTGCACTGATTCATCCGCAACGTGAGTCCCTTGTTCATCGCCGTTCCGATGGGCACGAGATTCCACGGAGGTCCGTAGACGCCGATGAGCGACACGACACCTCCCTTTCGCACGACATCGATCGCCCATTCGAGCGCCGTCGGTGCGCCCGCTTCGAGCTTGAGCACCTTGCCGAGCACGCTGTGAAGATGCGAGCCGCTCGCTTCCAGACCCACCGCGTCGATGCACGCATCCGGTCCGCGACCATCGGTCATCTTCCGGAGATACAGGACCGGGTCGTCGACCTGCTCGTAGTTCACGGTCTCGACGTTTGCGAACTGCTTCGCGAACTCGAGTCGATAGTCGAGTCGATCGACCATGATCACGCGACCCGCGCCGAGCAGCCACGCCGAGCGCGCCGCGAACAAACCGACCGGTCCCGCGCCGAAGATCACCACGGTGTCTCCCGCCTGGATGTCGCACATCTCGGCGGCCTGGTAGCCGGTCGGCAGGATGTCGCTGAGGAACAGCACCTGCTCTTCGTGCATGTCGTCGGGGATCTTCATGGGACCTACGTCGGCGAAGGGAACCCGCACGAACTCCGCCTGGCCGCCGTCGTATCCGCCGGTTGTATGCGAGTAGCCGAACGCACCGCCGCCCACTCCGCTCGCGGGATTGGTGTTCTCGCAATTGGCCGTGAGTCCGCGCGAACAGAAGAAGCACGTGCCGCACGAGATGTTGAACGGCACCACCACGCGATCGCCGCGCTGAAGCGTTTCTACCGACGATCCGACTTCTTCGATCACGCCCGCGAACTCGTGACCGAACGTGTGCCCCACGCGCGTGTCTGCGACGAGCCCGTGATACAGATGCAGGTCCGACCCGCAGATCGCCGTGCGCGTGACCTTCAAGATCACATCGTTCGGATGCTCGATCTTCGGCTCGGGCTTGCTGACGATCTTCACCTTCGACACGCCCTGATAGCTGAGTGCCTGCATTGCCTACCTCCGTGGTCGTTGGGCTCGGTTGCAAATGCGGATCCGCGTGGAAGCGTGCTGAACCGTTCGAGAGGTCTGCAATCCATGCATCTGCGCAGCGCGGCCGTTGCGCGAACTCGCGGGCGCGTGGCCTGAGCGACGCGGCTCGATTGCGTCGGTTCGCACTGTGGACGTGATGACAAGGGCGGCGGCAATGATGACAGCGTGCTGTCATCACGATGGAAGGCGTATGCTCGTGGTTCATGAGCGGGTCGGCGGCATCCGCTGCGAGGGCCGAGTCGTCGGCTGAACCAACGCTCGTGCGGCCGCGGCTCGGAGGATGCCGAACATTGCCTGCACTGGGCCCTCTGCCGTCGCCCGCCGATTCAGCCGAGCGACCGCAACATGCGTGCGCGTTCGCGTCGGCACATGAGCTTTCGCAGCGTCCTTCCGGCGATTGTGCACGCGTTGCGCGCTCTGCCGGGAGCGTGACATTGGCGTTTGTCGGCCATCTTGAAGCGCTGCGGGCCCGAGCCAACTCTGCGCCCCATGCGACGCGATGAAATTGTCAATCTAGTGGGGCACGCGTGGATGCTTCTGGGCCTTCCGCGCGAGCCCGATGCCGACGCAGTCGTGCTCGAAAACGACATCTCGCTCCACCTTCAATCGGTGTACGTGCGCGACTCGCAGGGCCGGCCCATTGCGATGAGCTGGGAAGTGGCGCCCACGGAGTGGGAACGGTTGCTCGACTCGAACAAAGAGCGCCCATCGACTCCGACGCCGAGGCCTTCGATCGCCCCCGATGCGGCGGCCGCACGCACGTGGAACGTACCCGGCGCGTCGGTAGAGATCCGAGCGGAGCGCGATGCGTTCGGATGGGAAAGGCACCGCACCGTGGTGCTGACGTGTCAGCGCTGCGGACGAAAGGTCCTCGGAGCCGCGCAGACCTACGTCGACTCGGGACCGACCGGCCATCGGCTCGATCAGCTCGAGGCCGCCGTCCAAGACGTTTTCCGGCGGCACCCGTGCTCGCGATGAGCGCCGAATGCGTTGCGAAGCGCAGCACGATGGATGCCGCGCGACGCATGGCCCCCTCGCTGACGAACGAAACGCGTTCAAGGCACGAACGCGAGTCCCCACGGCGACGCGCCGGCCGCGATGCGACGCACCACGTTGCCGGTGTGCACATCGATGATGGCAACGTCACCGGACGGGCCGTTCGCGACGAAGAGCCCCTGCCCTTCGCGCGCGACATCCAGACCCCAACAGCGCGCGCCCACGCTCGGGACCGTTCGCACCGCCTGGCGATGCGTCAGATCGATCAGCGCAACGGAACCATTCCGGCCGTTCGAGACGGCGAGCAGCTCTCCGTCGTGAGACACCACCGCGCCCATCGGTCGCACAGGGAACACGTTGCCGGCAGCGGGTTGCAGCGGAAGCGTCGCGACGACACGCCGCGCCTGCACGTCGATCTCACTGACGGTCGCACTGTTCTCGTTGGTGACCCACGCACGCCGACCATCCGGCGAGAACGCAACCGAACGCGGGCGATGGCCGGTCGCAATGGATGCAATCGGCGCACGTGTCGCGGCGTCGATCACGGTCACGGAGTCGTCGCCCTCGCACGCGACGAACACCTCGCGCCCGTCGGGACGAACGCTCACGCCCTCGGGCTCGCGTCCTACCGGCACCTGCGCTGCGATTCGACCGGACTGCACCTCGATGCAGGTGACCGTTCCGCTGTCTTCGTTCGACACGTAGAGAAACCGGCCGTCGGGCGTGATGTCGAACGACTCGGGATCACTCCCGGCCGGGAGGGTGCGAACGACGCGAAGGCTACCGGGATCGATGATGTCGATGCCGTCGCGACCGCTATGCGCCCCGGGGGGCGCAGGCTCGGTGCGAATGCCGTGATCGCCCAGCGGCGATGCGGTGACGGCGACAAAGACGTATCGCCGGTCGGGACCGACGCGAATCGCGCGAGGCCTTCCGCCGACGTCGATGCGCGCGTGCAGCGCGCCACTCGGCAGATCGATGACGCTGACCTGATGCGAGCGTTCGTCGGAAACGAAGAGCCTCCCGTGAGGGATCGTCGGCGCGCGACGGCATCCGTGAGCGGCCAGGAGGAGCAACGCGCAGACCAGGGCACGCGGAGGACGGAGCATGCGAGAGAGCTTTATCCGAGCGCACGCGGGACCCGCTGCCATCGTTCGCATGTGAAGAGTCATCCCTGATCTTCCGCAGTGTCTTGGTTCATTGAAAACCACGTCTGACCCGCGCATAGCTCCGAGTCCGTGCTGTCGACTTTCACCCCATTTACCGCCACACTTCGGATGAGTGAACCGGTCTTGGATGTCCCATTGATC
>CBIHQZ010000719.1:0-4343 GCA_966212315.1 uncultured Myxococcales bacterium | reverse complement strand
GAGCGCCTGCATTCGTTCGGATTTCTCCTCAATGACCTCGATGACGACGATGTCGAGGCACTGGTTTCGTCGCATCTCGTCGCGAACGTGCGTCGGCCCGAACTGAACCGTAACCGCATCGGGCTCCGGGGACTGGAGGCACTCTGTCGCAGTCCTCATTTGAGATCCCTGCGGTATGTCGGCTTCTCGCAGAATCAGGTCAGCGATCCGATCCGACGCCGCAGATTGCCGAGACAGATCCCTTTACCCAAGAAGTTCTCCGGATCGAGACACCATCACTCGGCCGGGATCTGATGGCTCGATTCGGTGAGAAAGCGTGGCTCGTCGCAGAAGGCCACCCCGATGAATACCCAATGCCAAAGGGATCACTCTAGCGCAGGCGTGCGCCGACGCGTCGTTCACGCGTCCGTCCCGTGACACGCGGCATCTCGGATCACGAGCCCGCGCTCGTCGAACTCGAGCAGTTCGATCACGACTTTTCGACCGACGCTTCGAAAGTGAATCGCCACCATTGCCACGCCTGCATACGCGTCGATCAGTTCGAAGCGGAGCGGCGGCTTCGCGGTGGTGATCCCCGCCGACCAGTAGGGCCGGATCGCTTCCTTCCCGCGCAGCGCGCCCGTCGGCGAGAAGCCGCGTTGCACGATCAGCGGCGAGCGCATCTCGAAGTCGTCGGCATAGAGTGCGAACACGCGCTCGAGATCGCCGCTGTTCCACGCGTCGATCCACGACGAGGCGAACTCGCGGTCGAGCGGAGTAGGGATCGATGTCGGCATGCCGGGGACGGTACCGCGGGCGCGCGAACTTCGGCTCTCGCGACTCGAGACGACGCGGCGTGCGTCTCGGCCGACGGTGGCGCGGACGGAGCCGACTCGTTGCGCACGGTTCGCCATGCGATCGTGCGCGCCTCCGCAACCAGGAGCCCATCGATGCGAGACCGAACATGAGACCGTCGACGCCGCCGCCGCGTTCTTCACTTCGTTCTTCGAAATCGAGAGCGAGGTCCTGATGGCAAACCTCGCCGGGCGAAGACCTTCGACAAGCTGCGCGCACGGATGGTGTCCATGCTGCCGACGAGACCGTTCTTTCGATCCCGCGCGAGGACTTTTCGGACCTGATCGATGAATTCAAGGTGGCCAGACAGAACACCTCGAAGGAGATCGGCTGTTCGCGGTCGCCGCGTGCGCGGTCGGCAAGCGGAAGCGCTTCTGCGCGTTTGCCCGCGAGCCTAGCAAGACACGCGCGAGTACCGACTTGATGGAGAAGTTCTGGGCCGACAACACCCTGCACGTGATCGCGACGTACTTCCGCTGCCCCGCATCCTACGGGACGGGGAAGGTCGGGGCGGCCCGATGTCCCGACTGCAAAGGCGTCGCCTGGATTCACGCGACGGGCGAGAAGATCAAGGCCGGCAAGCCCAGTGAGGTCAGGACACTCGAGCGCCCGACCATGCCCGAGTCCGCCGCGCAGTACGACGAGCTGTGAAGCGTCCAGCGCGCTCCCACAGGATTCCTCAGACTGCGTGAACGGCCCAGAGGTCGATTTGCCCGCGAACGATTTCGTGGGCTCGCTGGGCGCCGCAGGTCCCGCAGCGGCGACTCGTCACCCGTACGGTACGTGCGCTCGCCAACTCGGCACCCGCGGTCGCCGGCACGCACGCTCGAGCACGATCCGGTCGTCGAGGATCTCCTCGAACACGATGCCCGTCTCCCAGAGTCGGAGCAGAGGCTCGAATGCGCTGTCGCTCACCCCCGCATCGCGCTGCGCCCACGCGCCGAGCACGTCGTCGAGGAGCATCTCCTGAGTCGGTCCGTCGAGCCGTAGGTCGCGCCACCACGCGGTGTGTTCGACCGCGGATTGCCAGTCGGGTCGAGGCACGATGCGCGGCATTCGATCCCAGATCGGGCTGCGAATGACGAGTGGAATTCTCCCCGGGCGTTCCTCTCGCTTGCGTCCCCATTGCACGCGTTCGCACGAGAGATTCCCGAGCCGTCTCACCGCATCACGCGCCCGTTGCTCTGCCGACTCCACCAGCGCGGGCTGGGCGATCATCCACAGCGCGTCGATCGTGGTCGGCGACGAGAGATAGCTCCGAACGGTCTCGCTCCCGCGACCGCGGCACGCCCCGCAGAGGTCGTCGTAGTTGTATCCGGTCGCGCCCATCCCGTTGCACCACTCGCAGAAGAACGCGAAGTGCTGATCGGGGAAGACACGTCGCGAGTCGTCGGCCCATGATCGCGGCAGCAGACCTTGCTCGATCGCGAGCGCCCACGCCGCGGCGGGATCGCGGTCGCGTGTCAGCTCTACGACGCTGCGCGGCAGTGGTTCGCACGGTCGACCGATGGCTCGGAGGTCGAGGTCGGGCGGATGGCTCACGCCTTCGAGGATAGTCGAAGCGCTCGGGGAACGGCGACCGCGACCTTGACCTCTACGAGCGCCGACCCCCGCCACCCTTAGCTCACGCCGGCCTTCGCGCCCGCGGCTCCCGCGGCAACTCGATCGCCACCCGCGCACCGCCGCTCGCGAGGTTCGTCGCAGACGCCCGCCCGCCATGCGCCTCGGCGATCTTCCGCACCAACGAAAGCCCCAGCCCGATCCCCCGCGCATCGTCCGGCGCAGTATCGCGCCCGCGCGCGAACGCCGTCATCAGTCGCTCCTCGTCACCGGGCGCGAAGCCCTTGCCGCAGTCGTCCACTTCGAACAACACGCTGCGGTCCTCGTCGGTCGAACGCACGCGCACCGTGACCGGCGCAGTGCCGTACTTCTTCGCGTTGTCCAAGAGCGCAACCAACGCGCGACCGAGCAGCGTCGGATCCGCCATCAGCTCGCCGACATCATCGCGCGCATCCACGTTCGCGGTGATCCCGGCGCGCTCTACCGCACGGCGCGCGACGTCCGCCGCATCGAGCGTGCGCGGCGCGAGCGCATGAAAGTCGACGCGCGCTCCCGCGAGCAGTTCGCCCACGAGCTTGTCCATCTCCACGACTTCGCCGTCGATCTCGCGCGCGATCTTCGCGTCGGTGCCGCCGGCTTCCGCGAGTTCGAGCAAGAGACGGATGCGCGTAAGGGGCGTGCGCAACTCGTGCGACACGGTCGCGAGCAGTTCGCGCTGATCACGCAACTGCCGCTCGATGCGTTCGGCCATCTCGTTGACCGCGATGCCGAGGTCGCCGATCTCGTCGTGACGCTCCCATCCGCACAGCGCCGCGCGGCTCTGCAGATTGCCCGCGCCGATCTCGCGCGCCACGTCGGTGAGCTGCCGCAGCGGCCATGCGATGCGACGCGCGACCTTCCCCGCGATCGCCCACAACACGAGGCACGCGGCGAGCAACGTGAAGATCAGCACCGCCGGCGTGGGCGGATTGCGATGTTTGTCTGCGCACACGACCGCCCGACCGACGCGACCGCTCGACGAATCGATCGGCACGCTCCAGCGCCAGTGGCATTGCGCGGGATAGCCCGCGTTCGCGAGCACGGTGCCGCTCGTGTCTTCCAGGCGAACGCCGAGATCGAGGTCGTGCGCGATCGAGTAGGTGAGTTCGGTGCGCGCCGCCGGATCGTTCCACACGCGCGCGAAACGCCCGCCCACGAACGTCGCGATGCGCTGACTCTCGCTCCGCCATCCGCGCGGTCCACCCGAGCCGAACATGTGCGTCGTGCCCATCACGGCCATCGCCGCGGCGACGATCGCGATGCCGAACCACACGAACAATCGCCGATGCATGCGCGCGCCGACGAAGCCGCGGATCCCGTGATGGTGATGCGGGTGATGATGATGCCGATGACGTTGGCGATACGGCGGAGGCGGCCTCATCACCCACCACCGTCGCGCGTGAGCATGTAGCCGACCCCGCGCACAGTCTTGATGCGACGGGGGCTCTTCGGATCGTCACCGAGCTTCGCGCGCACGTGCGAGATGTGAACGTCGACGGTTCGCTCGCCGACCACCACGTCGTCGCGTCCTGCCAGCGAGAGAATCGCGTCGCGAGGGACCACCCGTCCGGCGCGGCGCGCGAGAGCAACGAGCAGATCGAACTCGATGCCGGTGAGTTCCACCGGCCGGCCGTCGACCCGCACTTCGCGCGAGGGCACGTCGATGACGATGTCACCCGCGACCACGCGTTCACGCTCCGGGTCGGGCATCGCACGACGGAGCACGGCGCGCATGCGGGCCAGCAGTTCGCGCGGGGAGAAAGGCTTCGCGATGTAGTCGTCCGCGCCCATCTCGAGCCCGACCACGCGATCGGTCTCGTCGCCGCGTGCCGTCAGCATCACGATCGGCACGGTGTTCTTCGCGCGGATGCGCTTGCACACTTCGAGGCCGTCCATCCCCGGCATCATCA
>CBIHQZ010000718.1:0-4348 GCA_966212315.1 uncultured Myxococcales bacterium | reverse complement strand
AGCTCTGCCGTTCGCGAAACCTGCTCCTGCGCGCGTATCCGTCGATCGTGCAGGAGATCCGCTTCTTCACGACGATCGCGCGCGGCTTCCGTCACAGCCGCCTCAAGCTCTTTCTCGGCACGCTGCTCTACTGGTTTCTCGGCAGCTTCTTCACGCGACGGCCACGACTGCTGTCGAAGGCCGACATCACGCGCGAGGAGCCGATCGTGCGGCTCGATTCGAGCGTGGGCGGCTTCGAATACTCGGACGCGTACTTCCACGACAACGACGCTCGCTTCACCTGGAGCTTCGTGCGGTCCGCACTGGATCACGGCTGCATCGCGGCGAACTACGTCGAGTCGCGCGGCGCAAAGCAGGGAACCGACGGCGTGTGGACGGTCGATGCCCGCGACGTGTCCACCGGACGTACTTTCACGATTCGCACGCGCGTGCTCGTCAACGCCGCCGGCCCGTTCGTCGACAAGCACAACGAACTGACCGGCGTGCAGACCACGCATCGGCATGCGTTCTCGAAGGGCATCCATCTGATCGTGCGGCGGCTCACCCCGAATCGCCGGGTGCTCACGTTCTTCGCCGACGACGGACGTTTGTTCTTCGTGATCCCGATGGGCCCGCGCACGTGCATCGGCACCACGGACACGCGCGTCGATTCACCGTTCACGCACGTGACCGACGAAGACCGGCGCTTCGTGCTCGACAACATCAACAAGCGACTCGCATTGGAAACGCCGCTCACGGAAGCGGATGTCATCGCCGAGCGCTGCGGCGTGCGTCCGCTCGCAGTGGCGCGGAGCGGCGCGAACGGCGAGACCGACTGGCTGCGCCTTTCGCGCAAGCACGTGGTCGAGACCGACGTGGCGAAGCGTCACGTGAGCATCTTCGGCGGCAAGCTCACCGACTGCATCAATGTCGGCGAAGAAATCGCGGATCAGGCCGCGCTTTGCGGAATCGAGTTCGCGTATCCCGATGCGCACTGGTACGGCGAGCCGCCCGACGAAGTGCGCGATCGGTTCTTCCATACCGCGCAATTGATGAACCTCGATGCGGCAACCGCGTCGGCGTCGTCCGAGCCGATCAGCCGGCGCTTGTGGCGGCGCTACGGGTATTCCGCGCTCGCGATGCTCGAGGCGATCCGTTCCGATCCCGCGCAGGCGGAAGTGCTGATCGACGGGACCGAGTACTTGCGTTGCGAACTCGAACACACGGCACGCCACGAGATGGTGACCCACCTCGACGACTTCTTGCGGCGGCGCTCGAAGATCGCGCTGGTGGTCTCGCGCGGTGAATTGATGGCGGCGCGCGGCTTGGACGAAGCGTGTCGCATTCTCTTCGGTACCGATGCGCGCGATCGATGGCGCGAGTACTTCGGCACGAGTGAAGTGCCGAATCCCACGCCCGCGGCGGTGGAACACGTCGACATCGGTGCCTGATTCACCGCGCGTGGTGGGTGAGCACCACGACGTATGCGCGCGGGCCTTCGGGCACGCTGACTTCGCGGGGCGGATTCAATTGCAGCGTTCGCCGTGCGCGTTCGCTCGCATCGTCGACCGCGAGCTGTTCGCGACGCGCTTCGCAGTCGTCGTCCGCATCGGGATCCGCGGTCATGAATCCGAGCGCGATCTCCCCGTACGTCCGCGCGGAGGCCATCGCATCGGCGAACGTTCGCGGCCCCACGCCGAGGTACTCGGCACGCGGACGAAGGAAGATCTCGGCGCCTTCGGGATTGAGGATCTCGGTGTAGACACGCGCGGCGTCGGGATCGAGCGCGGCCTGCGCGAGTAGCATCGCGACGACCGCGCTGCTCACCACGAAGTCGTGCGGCATCTCGGGCACGTGCAACGCCGACCGTGGATCGCGCACCTGGGTCACGACGCGATGGACGTGACGTCCGGTACGCCGCATCCCGTGACGCAGCCAGAGCAGGTTCGCGAGCGCATCGGCATCGCCATTGTCACCCGCGTCGTCGGCGCATCCGACGATGATGACCGCATCCGCTTCGTAGATCTCCGCCTCGTTGGTGCGCATCGATTCGCACGGTGATCTCTCGATGACCGTCACCGTCGATCGCTTCACGGCGCGGCGCGCGGCATCGAGCACCGGCGCGGACTCTTTCGTCGTGTCGCCGCTCACCACGTGGATGCAAGAGCCCGCGGGGAGCAGTTCGTCGAGTTCGGTGACCAGCAGCGGAATGATGCGATTGAACCCGAGGATCACCACGCGCTCCGGCGGCAGCGCGAGTGGCGCAGGGAGCGAGGCGTTGTCGGGCGCGTCGGGAAGCGTTCCGTCCAGCCGGTAGTCCGCTCGCCCGCTGCTCAGCAGCACCATGCGATCGCCGGCGCTCAACACGATCGCCGCGTCGGGTCGCGGCGAGAGAATGGGTGGTCCGCCCTTGCGAACGATGCCGAGCAACACGCCGTCGCGCAGACGTGCGTGGGCATCGTCGAACGACAGCCCGCGCAGCGGTTCGGGCACATCGGCGATGTAGATCTCCCGGCGATTGAACGCGAGGAGTTCACGCAGCGCGAAGTACACGCCTTCCTGGCGCGCACCCTGCGCGAGCACGCGCGCGATGATGTCGTCCGAGGCGACGATCTGCGTCGACAGCGCATTCGGACCGGCGATACCGGGCTCGGCGGCGAGCATGAGCACATCGCGATTCTCCGCGTGGCGCGCCTCGACGATGATCTCGCCGGCGAAGTCGCTCTCCACCACGCGGCGCACGGCCAGCAGCGTCGAGAGGGTCCACTGCACCGACTCTTCGTCGTCGAGTTCGGGCGGCGGCACGACGACGATCGACTTCGCGTGTTGTGCATCGACCCGGAGCAACGCCGCTTCCGAACGCGGATCACCCGTGCGCACCGCCACGCGAACCTTGGTGCCGTCCGTCTGCGTCACGTGGCGCATCGCCATCTCGATGCGCAGCTTGTCCGACTGCGCCAGGACGACGAGCGTGCGTCGTTGCCCCGACCGCGCGATCTCGCGCGCGACGAGCGTCGCGTCACCCGAAAATCCGAGCACGAGGATGTGATCGCGTTCAACCACGGGATTGAGCCCGGATCGCATGTCGTGAATGCGTTCGTTCATCTTGCTCGCGAACGCCGCGGTCACGAGCGAGAGGAGCAACACACCCGATGCGGTCGCGCCGAGAGCGACGAGCCGTTGCCCCCAGTGATCCGAGGCCATCGTGCCGCCGTCCATCAAGTGCGTGAGCGACCACCACAGGGCTTCGCGATCGCTCGCGGCGTCGGGCGATCGCGGCGCGACACCTCGCAGCACCAGCGCCCAGATCAGCACCATCACGCCCGTTGCGAACACGAGCCCGAGGAGTTGACCGACCGGCGGGTACGTGAGCCACGTGTCGAGCCGGTAGATCACGCGGGCACGAGCGGCGCGGGCGAGGCGGCGCAACGAAGTGGAATCCATCGCGGCGAGTGTAGCGGTTCGGGACGAAGAGACTGGAGATGGAGAGAGCGTGCGCGCGGAGGAGCGACGCGTTCCGTTCAGTGTTCGTCGGACGAAGCGGTGTCGTGCGTCACGCCGCGATGCTCTTCGAAGTCGAGCCCGCCGTTGACGGTGAAGTGCATGCGGAGACCGGCGAGACCCCGACGCCATCGCAGCGTCGCCGTGTACACGCCGCGCTCTTCTGCCTCGCGGAACGGCTCGATCTGGGCGCCTTCGTTCACGGTGGCGCGAACCTCCGCGTACGCGAGCGGCAGCCCGCCCGCGTCGGTGAGACGCACCACGATGGTGCGCGTGCCGCCGAGCGAATCGAAGTCGTCGGGCTGGATGCGCACGCTGTGCAGCAGCGGTCCGGTGTCCTCGGTGCGAATCGGCATCTCGGTGGCGTCGCGACCGTCTTGCGTCGTCGCGCAGCGAACGGTGTGCGGCCGCGCGGCGAGCAACCAGAGGGCGGTCTGGTTCGACGTGAGCGGTCCGCCATCGAGGCCGCAATAGAACCCGGTCGGAACCTCGACGCGGGCACGACGTCCGTTGCCACCGGGCACGAGGCGGGGCGCGCCGACGTTGATCGTGACGACGGGACCGAACGCGCTCTCGAAACGATCGGCATCGATCCGCGACACGCGCGCGAAATAGCGTCCGGGCGGAAGTTGCCGCGCTTCGACCCGATTCGACGTCGCAGGCATCGTTTGATCGAACACGCGATCGCCGAACCCTTCGTCGCGGGCGACCTGTACGTGGTAGCGCGCACGCGCTGCATCGGCGGGGCGGCCGATCGGAGAGAGCGTCGCGCTCACGTTCACCGCTTCGCCATGCGAGAGAACCGCGGCCGGCGGTCGTCCGTCCCACGCGGGCGGCGTGGGCAGCGCGCGCGGTGCACTCGGAGGGC
>CBIHQZ010000717.1:0-4360 GCA_966212315.1 uncultured Myxococcales bacterium | reverse complement strand
GCCGCTTCACCGAGCACCTCTGCGACGTGCTTCCCGACGATCTGTTCGGAGGGCCGGTGGAACCAGGCCTCGTAGGCCCGGTTCACCTGGCGATAGGTATGGTCCGGCGCGACGTACGATACGAGGCCGGGAATGGCGTCGATGATCAGTCGTAGTTCACCTTCGCGACGTTCGAGCGCCTCGCTCAGCTCGCGGTACCGGGTGCGATCCTGCGTGACCTTTACGAACCCGAGGATCTCGCCGGACGGGTCGTGCAGCGCGGAGAGCGAGACCGCAGCGTAGAAGCGCGAGCCGTCTTTGCGCTGGCGCCAGCCCTCGCCGTCGTAGCGCCCGTGTGTGCGGGCGACTTCGAGTTCGGTCTCCGGCAGTCCTGCGGCGCGGTCCTCGGGCGTGAAGAACATCCCGAAGTACTGCCCCTGCACTTCCGCGAGCCGGTAGCCCTTGATCGCTTCGGCCGACGCGTTGAACGTGATCACGCGCCCGTCGCGATCGAGCATCGAGATCGCGTGGTCGCGCACGCCGTCGACGATCAGCCGCAGTCTCTGCTCTTCCCGCCGCAGCGCGCGCTCGGCGTACTGGCGCTCCATGCTCAGTGCTTCGGTTACGGCCGGTGACCGTGCCGCCAGCGCTCGCTCCGCCGCGTCGAGCCGCTGCCGCAACTCGGCCAGGTCGTCGATCAGCTGCTCCTTCGTTTTCTCTCGTTCATTCATGGGCACCCGGCGTTAGCGCGCCCCAGGTCACCCATCGGGCGTGTGACGTCAAGGCAGCGGGTGTTGCGCGCCAACCTGGGTCATTCGAAGAGCGGGTCGACTCGCGCCCATGCAACACTGCGAGCGATTTCGCACTGAGGCTCACCACAGAATCAACCGCGCGGCATCGTCGCGCTGAACGTGGTCCCTTCGCTCGCAGTCGACGTCACGCTGACCGTCCCGCCGTGTGCCTTCGCGATCTCGCGGACGATGAAGAGTCCGAGGCCGACGCTGCGGCCCGCGTTCGACTTGGTGCCGCGCTCCATCGGCTGGAAGATTCTCGCCTGCGCTTCCCGATCGATCGGCTCTCCGAGGTTGTGCACGCTGATCGTGTACCTGGATTCCTCGACGGACGACGCCACGGTGATCGTGCTCCGCGGATCGCTGTACGCGACGGCGTTCGAGACCAGATTGCCGACCAGTTGCCCGAGGCGATTGGCGTCGCCCGAGCATCGACCTTCGCCGGATCGAACGTGGTGAAGGGAGCGCGCTGGATGGACGGCCCCCAGGTCGTCGACGACCTGCGCGATCGTCTCGTGTAGATCGATCGACTCGGCGGACAACGACAACCCTTTCCCGAGTCGGGCCTGGGTGAAGTCGAGCAGATCGGCCGTGAGGCTGGTCGCGCGCGCGACGGCGCGGCCGATGCGATCGAGGGCGCGTTGCTGCCCCGGCGCGGGATCGGCGCCCGCCAGCAGTGCTGTTCCGACCGCGATCGCCGAGAGTGGGTTGCGAAGGTCGTGGCTCACGAGCCCGATCATCTGTTCGGCGGCGACTGCGCGGTCGTTCGCGTCTGCCTGCAGTCGCTTCAGTTCGCCCACGAGTTCCTCGAGACGTTTCCGCGAGGCGACGAGTTCGCGCTCGTACTTGTCGCGGTCGCGGGCCACGAAAGCCGCGATCTCGTCGACGACCGGACCGCCCACAGGGCGGCGGCGCACCGCGTTGACCATGATCGGTACCGTCGCGCCATCGCGACGGAGCACATCGAGCTTCACTTCCGAGATCGAACCCTGCATCTGCAGCAGGGGGACCCAGTGCGTTTGATGGAAGATCCGGGCACCGATCGTGAGCAGATCGGCGAAGCGTCGTTTGCCGACCAATTCCTCGCGCTCGTAGCCGAACCAGTCGCAGCATGTGCGGTTCGCTCGCAGGATCGTTCCATCGACCGCGGTCTGGAGGACGGCGCACGGAAGCGCGTCGAGGAGTCCGAGGTCGTGTGGATCGACCGCAGCCGTCACAGACTTCGCCGCGCGAGGAACGCGTCGATGGCGGCCGAGCTGGCACTCGGGGCACTGAGGTGCGGGCAATGCCCGACGTTCTCGATGACCGCGAGCGTGCTGTCGGGAAGCACGCGATGCATGTGTTCGCCGACCGCCATGGGCGCGATGAGATCGTCGTGGCATTGCAGGATCAACGTCGGCGCCGACAGCTTCGGCAACTCCGCGCGGACGTCCGACAAGAACGTGACGTGCGCGAAGTGCTTCGCGACCTCCGGGTCGGTGCGACAGAAGCTGTTGGTGAGTTCGATGCCCAGTTCCGGCTGCGACGGCGCTCCCATGATTGCCGGCGCCATGTTGCTCGCCCACCCGAGATAGTTGTTGTCGAGCGTGTCCAACAACGACTCGATGTCGCCACGGGAGAAGCCGCCAACGTAGTCACCATCGTTGATGTAGCAGGGCGATGGCCCGATCATGATATGCGCGGCGAATCGGGACGGTTCGGCGATCGCGGCGAGCAAGCCGATCATGGCACTCACGGAATGACCGACGAAGATCGACGGCGTGCCGTCATCGAGTTCGCGCGCGATCTCGAGCACGTCGTCCGCGTACCCCTGGAGGGTCGAATACTTGGACCTGTCGTAAGCGGCGAGATCCGATTTCCCCGATCCCACGTGATCGAAGAGCACCACGCGGTACCGCGACGCGTACGCGGGGGCGAGCAGGCGCCACATGTTCTGATCGCATCCGTAACCGTGGGCGAAATACATCGTCATCGGGCCGGCGCCAGAGACAGAGACGTGATTGCGATCGAGGACGGGCATTGCGGCACCCTAGGGTGCGAGCGCTCACGCTCGCAAGGACGGCCGGCGCGACCATCGAACGCAGGTGCGGGGGAACATGGCGCGGAGCGCGACATTGAGCGGATCGAGCGGGATGGGCGGAGCGGGGCGTCGTGAGGCGGTTGCTCTGGTTCGTACTTGCCGATGAGCATCGAGCGGATCCCGACCGCCGCCGGACTCGGTGCGCGACCCGTTCCGCGGGATCGATCCGAACGACCGACCGCGCGAACGGCTCGCGCCGATGCATCGCGCCACCCTCCCTGGTCGCCCTTTCGCCTCCCGCAGTACCCTTCCCGCCATGCCGTCCCTCGACGCCACCGAGCCCTTCGCAGACCGATCCGCCGCGCCGCTCGCGGACTCCCGCACCCGGCGCACCGCGACGCTCTCGTGGACCGACTCCCTCGGTCCGCACGAAGCCACCATCGCCGCGCCGCTCACGCTCGGCTCCGCGCCCACCTGCGACGTCGTCATCGCCGACCCGACCGTCTCGCACGTACACGCCGAACTTCGCCCCACCGACGACGGCATCGAGATCCGCGACCTCTCGAGCACCAACGGCACCTTCTGCGACGCGCTCCGCATCCGCGAGGCCGTCGCCCGCGACGAAGTGCGCCTTCGGCTCGGCGCCATCGAGCTGAAGCTGCAACGTCCGGAAGAGACCACCGACGCCGACCTCTGGCCGCGCTCGCACTTCGGACCGCTGGTCGGTCGCAGCGCCGTGATGCGCGGACTCTTCCAGCAGCTCTCGCGGCTCTCCCGTAGCGACGCGACGGTGTTGGTCAAGGGCGACACCGGCACCGGGAAAGAGGTGGTCGCCCGGGCGATCCACGAGCACTCCACCCGGCGTGGCGGCCCGTACATGATCGTCGACTGCAGCACGCTGCATCCCGATCTGGCGGAGTCCGAACTCTTTGGTCACGCCCGCGGGTCGTTCAGCGGCGCGGTGCAGAACACTGCCGGCGCGTTCGAGGCCGCCGACGGCGGCACGCTCTTTCTCGACGAGATCGGCGAGCTGCCGCTCAAGGTCCAGGCGAAGTTCCTTCGCGCACTCGAAGCGCGCGCGATCCGCCGCGTCGGCGAGACGGCGTGGCGGCCCGTGAACGTGCGCGTGATCTCCGCGTCGCACCGTGATCTGCGCGAGATGGTGAACGAGCGCACGTTCCGCGAAGACCTGTACTTCCGCCTCGCGGTGATCCCGGTGCGGGTGCCGAAGCTGCGCGAGCGCGCCGAGGACATCCCGATGCTGGTGGAGCACTTCGTCGAAACGCATCGCGGACTGCAGATGCCGTCGGCCGAGATCATGAAGCGACTGGTCGCGGAACCGTGGACCGGCAACGTGCGCGCGCTGCGGAACGCGGTGGACCGGGCGTCGGCGCTGGGATGGGAAGCGACGGTCGCGGGGGATGCAGATGCAGATGCAGATGCAGACGACGCATCGGACCAGCGGACTTCGGCGGTGGAGGCGGTCGAGGGTGCGAGTTCAGGGAACGGGCCGACGCTGCGCGAGTCGTTCTACGAGGCGCGCAAGCGCGGCGAGGAGCGGGCCGAGCGC
>CBIHQZ010000716.1:0-4365 GCA_966212315.1 uncultured Myxococcales bacterium | reverse complement strand
CTTCGGCGCAGCCGATGATCATCGGGCGCGTGAGGAGATAGAGCACCTGCGGAAGCGCCACGACGAGGATCGCGCCGAGCGAGAGGTGCCAGAACGAAATGCGGAACGTCTTGCCGAAGACCTTCACTGCGCGCGGCGCCGCGATCTTCTCGGGGTCGGTGATGACCGCGACGATGAGGAAGCACATCGCGATCACGAGCGGCGCGACGAACGGCATGTCGGTCATCGCCTGGTGCGACAGGAAGAACCAGTGCGGCATGGTCGCGAGGACCATTCCGGACAGCAGCCCGGCGCGACGTCCCCACGCGCTGCCGACCGCGCGATACACGGCGTACACCGCGCAGATCGCGAGGAAGATGACCGGCAGGCGGATGAACCACTCGTGCGAATGGGGGCCCTGATCGCGCCAGAACGGGAGGCCGAACGAACTGCCGAAGTCCATGCCGAGTGCGGCGAGATAGAAGATCAGGATCGGCTTGGACATGAACCAGCCCTCCTGTCCCCACCAGAGCGTGATCCAGTCGTCGCGCGCGAGCATTTCGCGGGCGACTTCCGAGTAGTGCGTTTCCCACGGGTCCCAGAGCCCGTACGCACCGGCGAGCGGCACGTAGAGCAGGATGCAGAATCCGACGAGCCATGCGCCTTCGTGACGCCACCAGGGTCCGCGCGCGTCGGTGGTCGACGGCTTCGATTCGTCGCCGCGAAGATCGAGCGGTGAATCACCGAGGAGCCCGAGCAGGCCGATGACGATGAGGAACGTGAGAATCGTTCCCCAGATGACGCCGCCCGGGACGTGGCCCGAATGGATCAGCGAGCCGTAGTGCCCGAGCCCGTGGGCCGGATCGGGTCCACGCGGGTTCTGCACATCGCCGTGGAACAGCATGATCGCCGCGAGGGCCGCGGTCGAAACGCCGGTCAGCAGCCAGTCCCGCAGCTTCGGCTTCTTCGCGTCGAAGAACGGCGCCCGCGGAAAGAGCGGCTCGGGCTCGGTCGACGCGGGCTTGGCGACGGCCTCGTCGCGCTTCGCACTCGTGTCGCTCGCTGCCGATTTCGGCTCGTCGCGCGTTACACCCGCTTCGCTCTCAGCCGCTTTCGCCCCGTCAGCGCTCGACGGCGCCGCAGTTTCGGCGCGCTCGACGGACGTTGCGGCGTCTGCGGACAACGCGGGCATCGAGGACTCTGCGGGCTTGGATTCCGCGTCCTTCGAAGCGTTGGTTTCGGGGTCCAAGGAAGGTGAATCGGGTTTCTCGTCCGACATGTTTTACCGCGCTCGCGTACCATGACGGCGCGGCTGCGTCACCCCGGAACCCCCGTCGTGGCGGGCTATTCCACGCCGCCGCCGGTGAATCGCAATCCGCGGATGCGCACGGCCGGGGCGACGAAGGCCCCGAACTCGCTCCACCACGCGGGCACTGCTGCGCGCAGGGCGGTGAGCCCGTCGATGCGTGCGAACGCTTCCAGCACGCTGTCGGTGAATCGCATGTTCTTCACGCCGCGACGTCGCACGCCGCCTTCGACGAGAAACGTTCCGTCGCGCGTCAGCCCGGTCATCAGGGTGCGTCGCGGGTCGAGAAATCCGTTCACGTAGTGAAAGCGACTGATGTGGAGCCCGTGCTCGAGGCCCGAAGACAGCGAATCGAGTGTGTCGCTCCCGCCCGCCATCTGCAGCGCCTGCGGAACGGGCGCGTCGAGCATCGAACCAGGGGCGGCCGCGTGCCCGGTCGAGGCGCGCCCGGCGCGTTGCGCTTGCAGTCGATCGTAGACGGGAGAGCCCGCGACGCCGCGATCGATCAAGACCACGCGTTCGCGATCGGTCCCTTCGCGATCGAACGGAACGCCCGAGCCGAGCGGTCCGTCGTCGCGCGCGTCGTCGACGATGCTGATCAGCGGCCCGGTGACCTTCTCGCCGAGATGCCCCGCGAACGCCGACGTGCCGTCGTTCACTTCGCGTCCGCCGAACGTCACGAAGCAGAGCCACTCGAGGAGTTCACACACCGCGGGGGGCTCGAGCACAACGTCGTATTCACCCGGCGGAAGCGCGATCGGGTCGCGGCCCGCGAGAGATTTTTCGCAGGCCTCGCGCGCGCACGCGTCGACGTCGAGTTGCGCGACATCGCGATCGCATCGCTGCGCGAATCCCGACGTGCCGTCGGCATCGAGGGCGAACATCTTGAACGACGATGTGGTGCCGTCTGCATAGCGACGCGTGCCGGCAGTGTTGACCACCGCGGTCTCGTACACGGTCGTTTCGAGTAACCCTGCGGCCGTGAGTTTCGAATTCCGGACGCGATCGAGTGCTAGCGCAAGTGCATCGGCGCGATCCGCGGGAGTGAACGCCGCGGTGCGGGCTGCGAACCGCGTGGGCCGCGGAGGCGCTTCGTGTGCGGGTGCGAAGCCCGCGAACGTGTCGAGCGGCGCAGCGCGGGCGGCGAGGTCCCGAGCGCGATGGATCGCGGCAACGATGGCAGCGTGCGAGAGATCGTTGATCGATGCCGATGCAACACGGGTTGCAGTTTCACCGACGAGCGCGACGCGCGCCGTGAGTGCGTCTTCCGCGATGTCGGTGTGCTGATCGAGCGCGTTGCGCGAATACCTCGCGAGCCCGCGGTGTGCGCGTCGCACGAACACTTCGCCGTGCGTCACGCCCGCAGCGGCCAACGCGCGCTGCATACGTTCGAGCAGCGCGGCTTCGCCGAGCCGATCATCCATGACCGACCTCGATGTCGCGAAAACGCGCGGGCGCGGCGCCGTGACCGACCCCCATCAACTGCATCGGCTCGCCCTTGCCGCAATTGAGAATCCCCCAGAGCTTCCAGTCGCCCGGGCCGCAGATCGCGTCGCAGCGCTGCCAGAACTCGGGGGTCACGCCGGTGTACACGGGATCGCGCAGAAGGCGCGTGCGGCGTCCGCGCTTGATCTCCCACGCCGCTTCGCAACCGAACTGGAAATCGAGCCGCAGATCGTCGATCGACCAGCTCTTGTTCGTCGCGATGAGAATGCCGTCGTCGGTGTCGGCGACGAGATCTTCGAGCGAGGGACCGTTCGCGTCTGGCAGCAGGTTCACGTTGACCATGCGAATGAGCGGCGTTCGCGAAGCGCCGTCGGCGCGCATCGATCCCGAGCTGCTCTTCCCGATGCGCGCGGCCGTCTCGCGCGACGAGAGAAAGCCCTGCAGAACGCCTTCACGCACGAGATCGTTGCACGACGCGGCCACGCCCTCGTCGTCCCAGCCGAACGTGCCGAGCCCGCCCGGCGAAGTCGCATCGGCCACGAGGTTGACCCGCGGCGATCCGTAGCGGAACGAACCGAGCATCGATGCCTTCAAGAACGAACCGCCCGCGAGCGAGATCTCGGTGCCGAAGATGCGATCGAGTTCGGTCGCATGACCGCACGATTCGTGGATCTGCAATGCGAGCTGCGAACTCTCGAAGATGATCGTGCGGCGTCCGGCCGGCACGGGTTCGGCGCGAAGCAGTGCGATCGCTTCGTCGCGAATGCGTTCGGCTTCGACGACGAGCGCGATCGACGCGATGCGTTCGTAGCCCCCCTGCCCCACGTCGCCGTCTTCGCCGGCGGGAAAGCTGCGACGCTGAACGCGTCCGTCGTCTCCGACCGCGACGCATTGCATCCCCGCGCCGCCCCACACGAGTCGCTGTTCGACATCGACGCCGTCGGTCGTGAGCAATCGCTTGCGTTGCCGCGTCCAGAGCATGCTCGCTTCGGCACGGCGAATGAGCGGTGAGCCCGCTCGGAGCGCATCACACGCACGCGTGAGCAGATCGATCTTCGCGTCGAGCGACACGGCGAACGGATCGATCGCGACGGGTGTTTCGTATCGACCGCGAGCCGGTGAGATCGGTGCCAGGCGAACTTTCTCGCCGCCGGTGCGGGCAGACGCGATTGCCACGTCGCGCGCTCGCAACGCGGTGGCGACTACCTGCGCAACGTCGCAACCAGGTGTCGCGGCGAAGCCCCACGCGCCCCGCGCGATCACGCGGATCCCGACGCCGATGCGCGCGTCGGACTCCAGCGATTCGAGCCTGCCGTTGCGCACCCGGATCCGCTGGCGTTCCTCGTCGACGAAGCGGACCTCGGCGTGCTCGGCGTCACCCGCGCGATGCAACGCCGCGAGTGCTTCGTTCAACGCGTGGGCTTCGACGTCGCTCGACACGCTACGGTCCGTAGGGCACCACGAGCACGCGCGAGACGGTGCGCGACATCGAGGGATCATCCTCGGGAACGGTCTGGTTCGACGACATCGAGCCATCGCCGTTGTTGAGGCGGAAGAACATCGCAATGCGACCCGTCGCCGGGCGCGCGCCTTCGAAGAGCGAGGTCCACGCGATCGACACTTCGCACGACGCG
>CBIHQZ010000715.1:0-4367 GCA_966212315.1 uncultured Myxococcales bacterium | reverse complement strand
AGCCGCACTCCGATCGCAACGCTTCACGCTCGCCCCAAGCGTCCGCGCCGCAATCACCGGCGAACGTAGCGCGTTCGGTTCGGGCTCTACTTCGTGCCGGCCTCGCAGCGAGGGCGGCCGGAAAAGCGCGTGTTACCGCGTGGCGTTCATTCGCTCCGAACGCCTTCGCGCCAGCGAAGCCGGTTTGATGTAGAGCCTGGACCGCCGGCGCTGATTGCAGCGTGCACGTCGGGCGCCGACGCTCCAGGCGCAGGCGGTGCGTTCACATCGCGGCACGCCATTTGTCGAACAGGCATCGCGTCGCCGGTCGGGAGGCTCTAAGTCACTTCACGCGCCACGTCGCGAGGAACTTCGCGCCGTCCGCCATGCGCTCCCACCGAACCTTCGCGTCGACGCGACCCGATGCCAGGAGAATGGCCTCCATCCCGAGTGCGAAGTTCCGCGCGGCTCGATCCGGCACCATCGGCCATCCGACCAGCAGCATCTCCGCGCGACCCGGGCCGACGATCGCGCCCGTCATCGTTCCGACGTTCCGCGTGCGCCCATAGATGATCCCGGCGCGCGAGACGAGCGCCTGGTCGGTCACGAGGTTCAGCAGCACTCGCCACATCGTGCGGAACCAGCGCTGGCTCCCGTGCCGCATCAATTCGTCGTAGACCGAATCGCTCGTGCGACCGAGCTGTCGGCCCACGGCGCTCACCACCGCGTCGAGCGTTGTGCCGCGGATCCACGCGAGGCCGGTGCTCTGCGCGAACTCGTCGCGCACGTCGAGCGGAAGCTCTGCGAGCGCGGCGTTCACCACGTCGTCGCCGTAGAGATGATGCATCGACTGACGGAGCGATGCGGCGTTGGGCCCTGCGGTGCACGGCTCCTGTGGCGAGCCGGGGGTGAACTTCAAGGTGAGCCGAATAGTCGCCGCGATCGGGTTTCCCGCGCAACGCCACCGATTCACTTCACGGCGTCTGACGATCTCTCGAGAGGGAGTCGAGCCGCTTGCAGATCTCGTCGAACGCCTCGTCGCTCGGCACCTGACTGGAGCGAACGACGGCCATGCCGCCGCGATGTCGCACGTAGCAACTGCGCCACCCACCCGCGCGCGCAGGGCCTTCGCGAACGCTCAGCACATCGCCCGCTCGAAGCGTGACCGCCGTGAGCCCGAACTCGCCCTGCGGCAGTGTCACCTCGTCGTCGCGAAGCAACACGGTCGGGCGACGCACGAATCGCACGTGACTCGTGAACGCGATGTAGAGCAGCGCGGCGATCCCGACCGCGACGAGCGCGAGCCTCGCTTCGGCGGGGTCGAGCATGCCGAGCGGGAAGACGAACGTGGGTCGATCGATGCCACGACTCCACGCGATCATGCCGAGGCCCAGGCCTCCGAACACGCCGAGCATGAGCGGGTAGCGACGCAGGCCGAACGGGATCTCTGGAGGCGGTAGCGCTCCCGGCTGCGTGCGAACGTACGTGAGCGATCGGTCGTCGAGTAGGTCTCTCGTGCAATAGCGCCGCCCCGCGAAGCGCACGTTCGTGGCGATGGTTAGCGATCGAGCGTCGACGACCTAGCCATCGACCGACCACACCCGCACGGTCCCGTCGTAGTCACCGGCCGTCACGATGTGAGTACCGGCGCTGTTGCACGCAAGCGACACGTACCCCGACGAGTGCCCCTCGAGATTCTTTTCGAGTCGGCCCGCGCGCAGGTCCCACACCGAAATCACGCCATCGAGTTCGGAGCCGGAGGTGTAGATGCGGCGACCGTCAGGGTGGCGAACGATGCAATGCACGCTGCTCGCTTGCACGCCCAGCGTCGTGCGCGTCCCGGTCTCGGGGCGCCACGATTCGACCGACGCAGGGCTACCGCCGTGTCCCACGACGAGCGCGCGACCGTCGGCCGTCCACAGCACGCGTGCGAACAGGGCGTCTCGCGTTGCGTCGGCAGCGAACCGCACGAGCCCGCTTTCGATGTCGACCACTCGCACGCACGCGTTCGACTTGCCGCGATCGACGCCGAACGCGACGGTTCTTCCGTCCTCGTGAAATTCGCCGAGCGCGCAGTACGGCAAGAGCGCCGGATGGCTCGCCGTCTGCCGTCCCGAATCGATGTCGAAGACCGCGACGTTCCCCGCCTCGTCGCACAACACCAACGTCCGACCATCGGGTGAGACGAGGTCCGTCGTGCCACCGTATGCGGCGTTCCACTCGAACTCCGCGAGCACTTCACCGCGCTCGACGTTCCACACCACGATCGACTTGTAGAACCGGTTCGAGACGGCGCGAACGCCGTCGGGAAGAAAGCGGATCGACGTGACCTGTCCGTCGATCTCGACGTGGCGAAGACGTTGGCGCGTCGCGACATCCCACACTTCGACGCCACCGGCCTCGCGCGTCCACGCAACGCGGCGACCGTCCGGGTGGAACGCGATGCACCGGGCGCCACGCTCGCCGTCGGCGAGGATCGCGCCGCTCGATGATCGCGGTGCGGGCGGTGGTGTCGCATCGGCCGGTGGTGTTTCGAGGGAAGCGAGCACGATGGAGAGCGGACCGAGTCGACGAAGTTCGATGCGGTCGGGCTCGTCGTGGTCGACGACGTAAATGGTCGGATCGCTCGGACGCGTGTCGTCGAGTGCGACCACCAGCAGGTAGTTTCCACCGTCGTACTCACCGATGATCGCGTACGGATGTTCGGCCGCGCACGCGAAGTCGTGGGGAAGCGATGCGAGCCCGCCGAATCGTAGTCGTCGCAGGTCGTGTTCCCACGAGACGGAGCCCTGATAGAGATGGCTCGGCGGCCACTCGACGTTGCGAGCGAACGCGTCGATCGCGCCGGGCACTGTCACGAAGGCGTCGCGCCACGCGATCGATGTGCGTTCGCGCGGCTCACCGCGAACGATGCGCGCGCCGAGTCGCGACAACTCGATCCGCACCACCGCGTCGATCGGATCGGTTTCGTCGGTTGCGCCCATCCGGGGAGCTTAGACCTGCGTGTCCCCGCGCCGTGGCTTCGATGAGGCGCTCTGTCGGCGTCTGTCGATTCGAATTCGAGAACCCGACGCACCCGACGCGCTCGTCCACGACGGGTCGATCACCAGGTCCGATATTGCTCCCATGGGAGCAACTCCTCGCGGACGACTTCGCACGCGTCGCAGTCCGCTCTCCAAGTCCGTCCGAACGCCGAGTCGCGCACGATTCCGTTCGTTCCACCGCACTCGGTGACCACCCGCGCGCACTCAATTCTCCGAAGCCGTCGGCGTCCACCACGATCCATTTCGTGACTCTCACGTGAGCTACCGCGCGGCACTGCGATTGCTTTGCACGATGTCGTGCGCCTCCGAACCGACGTCGTACTTGCGGTCGCGACCCTCGTCGCGGCCCTCGCCACGTCGACGTCACCGGCCGTCGCGCAGGTCTCGCATCCGTACCCCGGGATGACGCTCGTCGAGCACAGCGGCCCCATCGCACTCGTGGTGATGGACCTCTGTGCACCCGGCGCCGACGTTCGCGCTACGCGCTACGACGAGCGCGAAGCGACACCGCGACAATGGGCCGAACCGCGCGGGATCCACGCTGCCATCAACGCCGACTTCTTCGACTTCCCTGGATGGTCGTGGGTCATCGGGCGGGCACGCGGTGCGGGTGCCGATTGGCCCGCAGGCTCGCAAAACCGCGAAGCGGGACGGCCGTACTCGGAGTTCACCGGCGATGGCGCGCCCCGCGTCGACGGAGGTGCGACACAGCCCGCTGCTGGCGCGCGCGAGATCGTCGGCGGACACAACATCATCATCGCGCATGGCCGCTCCACCGGTCCGTGGTCGCTCGCGAACGATGGGTCGCTGCTCAACAACTCGTACCGACGCAGTGCCATCGGCCTGAGTGCTGATCGACGCTTTCTCTACTTCTTCTCGTCGAACGTATCGATGAGCGCACAGTCCGTGGTCGACCGCATGCAGGCCTACGCGCGCGAGGCCGGCGCGCCCGTGGTGGACTACGCGACGAATCAAGACGGCGGCGGCTCGTCGCAACTCTACGTGCGCGGTCGCGGTCAGATCGTCGACAGCGGTCGTCTGGTGAACAACCACCTCGGCATCTTCGCGCGCGGCCCCCGGGCCCCCCCCGTCTGCCCCAAACATTCTCCCCGGGGCGCGCGCGCTGGCGCGACCAGCACAGCGCACCCGGGCTGGGCGCCAGACCTCGCCACCCCCCCGCGCCCGATCGACGTGCATCTCTTCATCGACGGTGCACCGGGCACGGCGGGCGCGACACGGCTCATCGTTCGCGCGGACGACCCGCGTTCGGACCTCTGTTCCGTCCTCGGTTCTTGCAATCACGCATTCACGACACCGCTGCCGGCTGCCTTCTTCGACAACCGC
>CBIHQZ010000714.1:0-4368 GCA_966212315.1 uncultured Myxococcales bacterium | reverse complement strand
CAGCGCGAGGACACATTCGTGACCAATGCTCAGGCGGCAGCGGGGGTGAGGTCCCGTCAGCGCGACTTCACCGCTGCACAGGCGGCGGTCGCTCGTCGTCGCTACCGTCCGCCGGTCCGACATCGGGACTCGCCGGGCCGTTCGACGGCGACAGTCGCACCCCTTGATTGCCCGGCGCAGGCCCTGCGTCGCGAGCATCACGACCGGGTCGCTCCCATCGGCCGAAGTCGAAGAAGATGAAGCTCAGTCCTCGCGGATTGCCGGCTTGCTGTGTCATCTGCGGCGGCGCATCGCCTTGCATCTCGATCACGATCTCCGCGTCGCTCCCACGCTGCCGCACGAACGCGCGATCGACCGGAGTCGAGAACGACGAGGTGACGAGCGGCCTGCGATTGTTGCTGAGCGGGATGTACGCGCGCGAGATGCGAAAGGTCCATCGACCCGGCGTGTGTTGCCCCGCGCTCACCGTCACCGGACCCGTCGTGGCGACGAACACGCGCGAGCCGTTCGGCGTGACCTGGAATCCCGGCCACGCAACGATCGGCCGCCCGCCCGCCCGGCGCGTTTCACGGCGCGAGAGCCCGGGAATGCGCGCAGACGGTGCACCGGGAGTAAGCCCGGCGTAGTCCCACGGTTGACGATCGGAAGTCGCGCCGCCGTTGCTCGTCGCGTGAACGGAACCGCCGTTCGACGCGGGCGTCACCGTCGCGCTGCCAGCACTCGTCGCGGGCGCGGGGTTCGCCGCGGTGCCGGCGGGGTTCGCGGGTGGAGGCGCCGCCGGCGCATCGGCATGAGTCGAACCGCCCGCCACCACCGAGTATCCCTGCGCGCGCGCGACGAGCGGAGAAGCGATCGTGGCGGCGGCGATGGCGAACACGGCGAGGCGCATGGAAGCGATTGCAGCACGCCCGGTGCGGAGGCCGCAAAGAAAGCGCGGTCGACGAGGGGTGCCGGCGAGACCCGGAGCGTCGCCATGCCAAGGCGCGCAACCCGTCGATATCATTGAATCCGGCTGATCCACGAAACGCTCCGGGCGATCCGTGAACCACGCCGGACGATCCACGGAACGCGCCGCGCGATCGGCGCGTTCGATCGACCGATCGGCGTGGATCTCCGATCGATCGGCGAACGCGATCGGTCGCTCCACCGAAGGCTCCGCGCGATCAACGAGCGCTCCCGGATGATCGTAGGGACCTGCGGACGGCCGGCGCGATCGCCCGCGCGATCCGTGTGGTGTTCCGCCCGGTCGGCGGGTGCCCTGCGGCGCTGTCCCCGACGCTCCATCGCTTCATCGCGAGCCTCACGAAGGTGAGGCTTTGGAATCGTTGCCCGCAGCTTCAGCTGCCGGGGATAGGCGGGAGGAAGACTCAGAAGTGGAAGATGTTGCGCAGATTCGCCATCGATCCGTTCGGGCAGGTACCGATGCCGCCCGGCGGGGTGCCGTTCGCGCATCCGAGATGGGTCGCGATGCCGAGTTGATCCTCGATCGTGCGGAGCACCGAGAACAGATTCATCGTCGCGTTCGACGCCGTCGGCGGGGTGTACGGCGAGATGAACAGATTCGGCTGCGGCTGGCCCGGCGTGGACTCGTCCCACATCACGTAGACCGCGACTTCGCCGCGTCGATACGCAGGCGATGCGAACACGAGCGGCAAGTACGTGTGGAGGAAGTTGTCGCCCTGCGAAATCGTCCCGTCGTGCATGTCGTTCATCTGATCGGGCGTGACGAACGCGAACTGCGGAAGCGTGTCGTTCGCGAGGTCGCGAGTGAGCGCGTTGTTCGGTGAACCGCAGCGCGTGTCGACCGACGTCGGGCAGTTCGCGTGCGCGATCGCGATGTCGCCGGCCGCGCAGCCCGTGAGCGACGAGTAGTAGGGCGGCGGATTGTGCTTGGCTGCGTAGGGGAGATTGCTCGAAGCGCCGCACGCACTCGGCATGCTCTCCTGGTACGCACGCCACGACGTCACCTGATGGAAGATCGAACGCGTCGAGAGTCGATGCGAACCCGGGTCGGCGTCATCGGTGATGCAGCCGGTGGAGCGCGGAAACGCAGTCGTGTTCTCGAGGCCGGTGTTGCAGTTCGATCCCGAGGTGAGCGCGAGGTAGTGCGGGAGCGACACGAGATTGCTGCTGAACACGTTGTCCAGGAAGCGCGTCGAGTAGCCGCACTGCGCGGTGAGTGAATTGAAATACGGGGCCATCGCCGCGCCGTGCACCGCCGAGTACGCCTTGTTCTCCATGATGAACAAGATGACGTGCGGGAAGGTCGCCGGCGGCGTGCGCGCCGAGCCGGAGTCGTTGCAGATCGTGCCGGCGGGGAACTGGAACCCGCTGCCGCTGTCGCTCGAGCCGGTGTCGCTCGGGCCGATGTCGGTGCCGGTGGCGGTATCGCTCGCGGCGTCGGTGCCGGTCGCGGCGTCGAGCCCGTCGTCGGAAGGAATCGAAACGTCGGTCGCGCCGGTGTCGTTCATCGCGATGGCGTCGACACCGGTTTCATTCGCGGTGACGCGGTCGACGGCATCGGTGCCTGCGACATCGGTAGGCGTCGACATGCCTCCGCACGCGGCAGAGGCAACCAGCAGCAGACTCGAGCAAGCGACGCGAAGCGATGAGGTGCGCATGGGAAAACTCCACGCGCAGGATACGCGGTTTGTCGAGGGTCGGCGCGCGATCGCTGCCTGGGGCTACTCGACGGTCGCGGCCGAATGCGTGCGATCGCCCGGCGTCTGCGCGCGCAGCACGTATTCGCCGGTCGCGAGGTCGAACGGGATCTGCGACTGCGCTACCCAGTGGCCGTCGGCCTGCGACACCGTGCGCCCGATCGTGGCGATCACCCGACGATCGCGCAGCAGCTGGATCTCCACCGTGAGTCCGCCCACCGCCGCGCCGCTCGCGTCGTGCAGATCGCCAGCGACCGCCACGATCGAGCCGCGCACGAATCCGTTCGTACCGACCGCGTAGCCCGCGCTTCGGTCGGCCTCGATCGCGGACATCGTCATGACCGAGTGGGCCGGTTCCTCGTCGTCGGTTGGAGTCGGCGTCACACCACCCGGGTTGATTGCGCCCGCACCGCCACCCGGGTTGATTGCGCCCGCACCGCCACCCGGGTTGGTTGAACCCGCCGCACCACCCGGGTTGATGTTGGCGCCGGTCCCCGACGCACCGCCCGGGTTGCTACTCGCACCCGACGCGCCGCCATCGCCGCCACCCGCACCGGCCGCCCCTCCGCCGCCACTCGACGACGAAGACGTCTCCCCCTGCCCGTCGTTCGGCATCGCCCCCGAACCCGCGGCGCCGCTCGCGTTGCCGTTCCCGCCCGTCGTGGTCGGTTCACCAGCGGGCGTGCGATCGCTCGCCGACGTGCGCGCCGAGTATTGCGACTCGTAGTTCGCGGGGCGCGGAAACGGATCCTGGTTCGCGGGATGAAACTGCGGCCGATCCGTCGAGGCCTGCGCGTCGAGCGGGATGTCCCATCCGCCCAGATCGATACGCGACCAGCCATTGCCGCTGCGGAAATTCACCTCGGCCCACGCGTGCGCTTCGTTCCCCACGTAGCGAGCTTCGATCCCGAGCGCGTGCAGCGTGAGAACGAATGCATAGGCGCGGTGCCGGCACGCACCCACGCGATTCAGCGCGAGGTCCGCGTAGAGATTCTGCCCTGCCGCGCTCGCGGGAAGATCGTCGTCGCGGAACGAGCGGAAGTACGCAACGAGGCCGTTCACCACCGCGTGCAGCGACTGGTAGCGCGACACGTTCGCCGCGTGCAGCACCGCTTCCGCATTGTTCTGCAGCCACTGCGGCACGTTCGGGCGCGACGCCGCCGGCACTTCACCTGCTGCGCGATCGAGCGGCTCGCTCGGTACGAACGCAGCGGTGAACGCAGACTGCGGCGCTTCGAGCACGTACGTGAGCCGCACGGTCTCCGCTTCGCTGCCGCGCACGAAGAGATTGCCCGCGCCGTCCTGCGCGAACTCGACGGTGTGCGACGACGAGGTCGTGTAGCTGACCACCCGCTGGTCACCGGCAATGCCCGGAATCGGAGTCGATCGACTCGGCGAGACTTCGACGTTCAAGTCACCGACGAAGCGCGCGGTCGCTTGGTGATTCCAGCGTGCGGGAATGGGTCCTTCGCCCATCTCGATCGGCCGCAGCGAAGGGTCGCGCACCGTGAGCCGCCCGTACTCGTCGACGACGTCGTACGCCTGCATGCGTTTGAACGGGGTGACCGACGGCGTGAAGATCTCCTGATAGCGCAGCGCCGCGCCGGGCGGCGAACGCGTGTCGCGATCGAGTTCGCGCAGCGGTGTCTGCCACGAGTCGCGCGGGCGGGTGACCGACTCGTCGACCGGCTGGTTCTCGTGCCCTGCG
>CBIHQZ010000713.1:0-4380 GCA_966212315.1 uncultured Myxococcales bacterium | reverse complement strand
GCTGCCGCACGCGGTCTGCGAGCCCATCGTCCACGCGAAATCGCTGCGACGATCGGTGCCCGTCGGCCCCGGTCCGATCAATCGCAGACCCACTGCGGGATCGAGGGCGGTCGCACTCACCGACGACATCCCGGCCGTTCCCCACGCAGCTTCGGCGCCGAAATTTCCCGCGCCGGTACCCAGCACGAGCGCCGCGCTGATGGCGTCGTCGAGCGTGCCGGTGTTGTCGGTGAGCGCACTGAAGAGCGACACGCCGGTCGGCGCGCCGCCGGGCGGATCGTAGTCGCGGTCGATGTACCCGACGATTGCGTTCGCGGTCTCGACCACACCGTTGATACCGAGATACAGCGAGGTCGCGTCGTAGCAGACACGCACCGATCGGATCTCGTTGAGTCCGGGGCCCCACGCAGTCGCGGTCGTGTTCGTCGCGATGATGCTGCTCGAATTCCAGTCCGCGCCGATGGTGCCGTCGATCGTCGGTGAGCAGCGACCGCTCGGACCTGCATCGACCATGACGACGTCGGCCGGAACGATCACATCCACCGCGGGAACATCGACGGTTGCATCGCGACCGGTGTCGGCGGCGACGTCGCGGCCCGTGTCGGTGGCGACGTCCATCGGCATCGTGGTGTCGGTCGCATCGACCGCGGATTGCACATCCATCGGCATCACGACATCCGTTGTCGTCGCGTCGGCGCCGGTGTCGATCGTCGTGTCGCTACCGGCATCGCGGGCGGTGTCCGTGGTGACCCGATCGGCCGGCACATCGACGCCGCTGTCGAGGAGGAAGCGGTCACCACCGCATGCGGCGAGTGAGACCGAGAGCGCGAACGAAGCGCACGAAACCCGGGCGAAGCGAATGCTCATGGCGCAGCAAACTACTAGAGCACTCGCATCGCGACCAGCACGACTCGCCCGTCGCGCGCGGCAGTCGTGCTATGGTCTCGCCGCCCGCGCGAGGATGGCGGAATTGGCAGACGCGCCGGACTTAGGATCCGGTGTCGAAAGACGTGAGGGTTCAAGTCCCTTTCCTCGCACCCGAGTTCAACGCGCCGCGATGGTGGGGGCCGCGGACGGCGCCTCACTCGATTCGGCGACCGGCACCGCGACCGGCTCGGCCACCGGCGTTGCATCGGGCGCCGCACTCGATCCCGGATCGGCGCTGCGTCGGCTCGCTTCGAGCGCGAGTGCCCTGCGTTCCTCGCGTCGTGCGTGCGCCGAGATTCGTCGCGCGAGTCGAAGGACGCTCGCGACATACGAACGCGCGAACTCAGGCGGCTCACACAGCCCCGAACGAAAACGCGCGACGGCGCCGCGCCACGTTCTGCAGATCGCGTACGACCTTGCCAGCACACGCGCAGCGTCGTCGGCATTGCCCGCGGTGTGTCTGCGCGCGCGCGAAATCGGCGCACCCCAGTCCGGCTCGTCGATCCCGAGATGCGTCTCGTGAAAGCCGACCGAGATGAGAATGTGCGGCGGCACACTGTGCGCGACAGAAGCCGCGTCTGCGGTGGCCGCGATGGCGTCGAGTCGTTCGGCGATCGTGCGACGGGCCGGGAAGTGAGGGAACACGGTGAGAAGTGCAAGCACGAGCGCGCGACTCATTGCATCGCCTCGTGGCGCGAACGGTCCGAGTCGAAGCGAGAAGTGTCTAATGTCGAGGTTGATTGCATGACGTGGAGAACTCTGATGCCGACCCGGTGCATTGCGCGCGGCCCGCGGTGCAGATGCGTTGGCGCAATGGAGGCTCGAACCCCGCGACTCCACACGAACTCTCGTGACGAGCGGGTTGGCCGATTCCACGCCATGCGCCAGCGCATCCATTTCGCCGCGCTGAGGCGCATGCGAAGCGGCACCGTCGTTGCTCTTCGGTTGCTCGACGCGCGTGCATCGCGCGCCACGCGCTCGCGGCGCGATCACGCCCCGCGCAGCGACACCGAAGGGGGCATCCGATGAGACCGCTCGCACACTCGTCTTGCAGATCGTTCACGGTCGCGGCTGCGACCTCGCGCGGAGCGAAGTCGTGAGACACACCCTCGACCGTCTCTCGCGCGGATGGTGGACGTTCCTCGTGCGCGGGATCGCCGCCATCGCATTCGGCGCCCTGTTTCTCGCGTCACCGGCCGCCGGCCTCGCATGGCTCGCGCTCGTGTTCGGCGTGTACAGCGTGACCGACGGCGCGTTCGCGCTCTCGTCGGGAATCATGGCTGGCTTTCGTCGCGAGCGATGGGGTTTCCTCGTCGCGTCGGGCCTGCTCGGCATCGGCGTGGGATTCGCCGCGCTCGCGTGGCCGGGGCTCACGGCGGCGTCGCTCTTCTACATGATCGCTTTCTGGGCGATCTCGACCGGCGTGCTGCACATCGCGACGGCGGTTCGCTTCCGCAACATGCTCGCGCACGAGTGGACACTCGGCATCGCCGGGATTCTCTCGGTCGCGCTCGGCGCACTCATGCTCGCGCGGCCTCGCGTCGGGCTCGCGGCATTCGGCGGGCTCGTCGCCACCTACGCATTCGCGTTCGCCGTCACGAACATCATCCTCGCGTTCGAGATCCGATCGCTCTCGACGCGGGTGCGCGACCGGCTCGAGCACCGCGCGCACGCGTAGAACGAGGCACGCGCATTGCGGCACGCCCGCGCGGGAGGACTCGCGCATGCACCCATCACTCGACGGTCGAACCACGTCCAAGACAACCTCGGCCTCGTCTCGACTCGAGCGCTGGCCCGCGCTGCCGCTCGCATCGTGGCAGGACACTTACGACACGCTGCATCTGTACGCGCAGATCGTCGGCAAGATCCAACTCGCCCTGACGCCGCTGATGAACGAATGGTGGAACGTCGTGTTCTTCACCAACGCGCGCGGTCTCACGACGACACCGATGCCGGTCGGCGATCGCACGTTCGAGCTGGCGTTCGACTTCGTCGAGCATGCGCTCGTCGCACGCATGAGCGACGGCACCACGCGCCAGCTGCCGCTCCGGCCGTGCAGCGTCGCCGAGTTCTATCGAAACGTCTTCGGCTTGCTGCGATCGCTCGATGTGAACGTCACCATCGATCCGATGCCGGCCGAGATCCCGAACGCCACGCCGTGCGATACCGATACCGCGCACGCTGCCTACGACGCCGCCGCCGTCTCGCGCTGGTGGCAGATCGTTCGACAGCTCGACGTCGTGCTCAAACAGTTTCGCGCGGGCTTCATCGGCAAATCGAGCCCGGTGCATTTCTGGTGGGGAAGCTTCGATCTCGCGGTCACCCGCTTCTCGGGACGCATCGCGCCACCGCGCGACGGCGCGGATCGCATCACGCGCATCGCCTACGACCGGGAGGTCTACAGCGTCGGATTCTGGCCGGGCGGTGGGCCGTACGACGACGCCGCGTTGTATGCGTACGCCGCCCCCGAACCCGCGGGATTCGCGTCAGCGCAGATCGCACCGCGCGAGGCGGTGTACGTGCCCGACTTCAAGGAGTACGTGCTGCCCTACGAGGTCGTTCGTCGCGCGAAGGATCCGGCGGCGATGGTGCTCGCGTTCGCGGAGAGCACGTACGAGGCGGCGGCAACGCTCGGGAAGTGGGATCGCGCGCAGCTCGAGTGGGAGCCCGATGCGGCGACGCATTGAGGGGCAACCGCAAGCAGCGTCCGCGCGGTGTCGCGTAGGCGCACTCGCTTGCGCACTGGCACGAGTACTCATACGTCGCGATGCGTGCTCGCTGAGTCGATCGACGCGACAAGTCGCCGGAGATCGGGCGGGCCACGCCGCCCGATCTGCAGAAATCAGTTCCCGCAACTGCCCGAGCACGCTGCACAAAGTTAGTTGCGCGGCGCGCTGGCGGTGACGCGCGGGGCGCCGTTCGTTCGGCTGGAGGAGCACGGTGATGTGTTCACACCGCCGCTCGCCCCGACCGCGCGCCGCAACTCCCGCCGCGTCATCGGGCCGCGCAGCCACGAGAGCGCCCAGCGCACTTGCAACAGCGACACGCTCGGCGTGCGATGCACATCGCGCATCACGAACCATCCGCGCGAGAGCTTCTTCACCGTCGCGTCGAGTGACACCGCATCGAGCCCTTTGTCGACCGCGCCCGCGATCGCGAGACCCTCGATTACACGCGCGCGATCCGCGTCGGTCTGCAGCCGACCCACGCACCAGATGCCCGCGTTGCCGAGCGCGCGGTAATCCAGGTCCATCGGGTTCTGCGTCGCCAGCACCACGCCCACGCCGAAGGCACGCGCCTGCTTCAAGAGCGCCATCAACGGACGCTTCGTCGGCGGGTTCGACGGATGTGGCGGGAGGAACCCGTACACCTCGTCGAACACGATCAGCGCGCGCAGATCGCTCGTCCCCGCGAGGGTGCGCACCCACGTGAGCAACTCGTCGAGCAGCAGCC
>CBIHQZ010000712.1:0-4387 GCA_966212315.1 uncultured Myxococcales bacterium | reverse complement strand
GAGCACGAGCCGCTGTAATCCAAGGCGAGCACGCACGCGTTGCGTCCGGAGAAGTACGGGCGCCATCCGTTCGAGAGCGTTGCGAACGAGTTGGTGCCGTCGGATCCGCACACGCCGTCCCAGGTGATGGCGCCGTCGGCATCGTCGTACATCGCGGTGTGCGCAGCGTCGTGGATCCATGCGTTGCCGTACGTGATGCGCGTGCGGCACGGGGTCGGCGCGACGTCGCGCGGCGGGGCGACATCGCGGGTGATCACGTCGGACCCGCCGGCATCGGTCATCGTCGTGGTGTCGCCGGGATCGACGGCGTCGATCGACGGTGCGGCGTCGAGATCATTGGACCCATCGAGAGCCGCGTCGACGGGCGAAGACCGGTCGGCACTCGCTTCGAGCACGCCCATGCCGTCACGCCGGGCGCCACCATCGTCCGGGGCCATCGAGCCGGCGCAGCCGACCCACGCGAACGTTCCGAAGAGCAGCACACTGCACATCGCCGAAGCACGCATGCGATCGACCCTACCAGCATGTGTGGGCCGGCGCCGATGGGCCGAAAACCTCCCATGCGCATCGGGGTGAACGCGCGGGTCGGGGCGTCACGCGCGACGCGTCGTAGATCACTGCGCGCACCGCACGAGCCGGATCGCCACGGCATTCGCGTCGCATCGTTCGGCACCCAGGAGGCCCGACGATGAACCGTGTGAACCGCTGGATGTCGTCTCTGTTCGTGGTGGCTCTGCTCGCGACCCCTGCGATCGCTCAGGCGCACGGGCACGCCGCGCACGTGGCGCGTCAACGCGATGTGCACCGCGGCGGCGGACCCGGTCCCTCACTGCGCCATCCGAGCACGGGTCTCAAACACGAACGTGTCGCGCACAATCGCGCCTCGACGGGCGGGTTCCACTTTCACTCCGCGCCGCGACGATAGGCTCGATGTCACAGCGCTCCCCTCGCCCCGTTCGATCCGCCCACGATGCAACGCACCGCGCACCATTAGACGGGATGGTCCGTGTGCGCGGCGCGCGTGAACACAATCTGAAAGACATCGACGTCGAGATCCCGCGCGATGCGCTGGTGGTGTTCACGGGCGTGTCGGGCTCGGGGAAGTCCTCGCTCGCGTTCGGCACGCTCTACGCCGAAGCGCAGCGGCGATACCTCGAGTCGGTCGCGCCCTATGCACGGCGGCTCTTCGATCAGATGCCGATCCCCGACGTCGACGACGTGGAAGGACTTCCGCCCGCAGTCGCCTTGCAACAACAGCGCGGCGCGCCGACCACGCGATCGTCGGTCGGCAGCGTGACCACGTTGTCAAATCTCGTTCGCATGCTGTTCTCGCGCGCGGGGAGCTATCCCGCCGGGCAGCCGCATCTCGACGCCGAATCGTTTTCGCCCAACACGCCGAGCGGCGCGTGCCCGGAGTGTCACGGACTCGGTCGTGTGTACGCAGTCACCGAGAAGTCGATGGTGCCGGACGACACGCTGAGCATTCGCGATCGTGCAATCGCCGCATGGCCGCCCGCGTGGCACGGCCAGAACCTGCGCGACATCCTCGTGTCGCTCGGATACGACATCGAGAGTCCGTGGCGCGACCTGCCGAAGAAGGATCGCGACTGGATTCTCTTCACCGACGAGCAGCCGAATGTTCCGGTGTGGGCCGGCTACGACGCCGATGAAGTGCGGCGCGCCCGCAAACGAAAAGAAGAGCCGAGCTATCACGGCAACTTCACCAGCGCGCGGCGGTTCGTACTGCACGCGTTTGCGACGACGCAGAGCGCGACGATCAAGAAGCGCGTCGCGCAGTACATGGTGAGCACCGAGTGCCCGCGCTGCGATGGCAAGCGACTGCAACGCGGTGCGCTCTCGGTGAAGTTCGCCGGGATGGACATCGCGGAGTTCTCGCGCGTGCCGCTGGGCAAGCTGCGCGTGTTGCTCGGGCCGTACGCCGAGGGGCGCGCTGACGCGATGGCGCACATCGCTCGCGAGCATCCCGAGAAGCGGATGGTGGCGCAACGCATCGCCGAGGATCTCGTGGCGCGGCTCGATGTGCTGGTCGATCTCGGGCTCGGATACCTCACCAACGAACGGAGCACGCCGACACTCTCGCCCGGTGAACTGCAGCGACTCCGGCTCGCGACGCAGGTGCGTTCGAATCTCTTCGGCGTGGTGTACGTGCTGGACGAACCGTCCGCCGGACTTCACCCCGCCGACACCGAAGCCTTGCTGGCAGCGCTCGCGCGATTGAAGTCGTCCGGCAATTCGCTGTTCGTCGTGGAACACGATCTCGACGTGATTCGCCGCGCGGACTGGATCGTCGACGTCGGCCCCGCAGCAGGCGAACACGGCGGCGAGGTGCTCTACAGCGGGCCGCTCGAGGGGCTCGCGAACGTGAAGCACTCACGTACGCGCGAGCATCTGTTCGAAGCATCGCCGCCACACCGGCCGACCTCGCGAACACCGCGCGGATGGCTGCGGCTCGAGGGCATCACGCGAAACAACCTTCACGGACTCGACGTGGAGTTTCCACTCGGCGTGCTCACGTCGGTCACCGGGATCTCGGGGTCGGGCAAGTCGAGTCTGGTCAGCCAGGCACTCGTCGAACTCGTCGCGGCGCATGTCGGTCACTCGCTCGGCGCCGACGACGAAGGCGAGGAACTCGAGCGCGCCGCCGTGGTCCCCGTCGGTGGACGGATCGCGCGCGGCGCTGATGCGATCAAACGACTCGTGCAGGTCGATCAGAAACCGATCGGTCGAACGCCACGCTCGAACCTCGCGACGTACACGGGACTCTTCGATCGCGTGCGAACACTGTTCGCGCAAACGCGCGCGGCGAAAGCGCGTCACTACGACGCGGGGCGATTCTCGTTCAACGTCGCCAAGGGGCGCTGCGAGACGTGCGAAGGCGAAGGCTTCGTCTCGGTCGAACTGCTCTTCCTCCCGAGCGTGTATTCACCGTGCCCCACGTGTGATGGGGCTCGCTACAACGCCAAGACGCTCGAGATCGAGTACGCTGGCAAGACGATCGCGGACGTGTTGCGAATGACCGTCGACGACGCGTCCGAGTTCTTCGCGGACGACGCGGCGGTGAAGCGATCGCTCGATGCGCTGCGCGAAGTCGGTCTCGGCTATCTGCGACTCGGGCAACCGGCGACGGAACTCTCGGGCGGCGAAGCACAGCGGATCAAGCTCGCGACCGAACTGCAACGCACCTCGCGCGGCACGACGTTGTACGTGCTCGACGAACCGACGACCGGACTGCATCCATCCGACGTGGAGAAGCTTCTCGCGCAACTCGATCGACTCGTCGAGGCCGGGAACACGGTGGTGGTCGTGGAGCACGAGATGCGCGTCGTGGCGGCGAGCGATTGGATGATCGACGTCGGACCGGGCGCCGGCGAAGAAGGTGGGAACGTCGTCGCGAGTGGCCCGCCGGGTGAAGTAGCGAAGTCGAAAGGCAGCCGGACGGCTCCGTACCTCGCGAGGTATCTGGGGGAGTGATTCGAGGATGCGAGGTGTCGCCGGCAGGCGACGGAGCGGCGGGGCGGACTAGCGATTACAACCGCCGTTGCCGGCGGCCGGCGCGTGCGGCGGATGCAGCATCGCGGGGTGCGTGAAGTCGAACAGGTCGAGGAGTGCGTTCACGTTCGCGTCACGACGCGTGAGTGACGGCAGACCGTGCAGCGCTTCGATGAGGCGCGTGACCGATGCCGATTCGTGACGACGATGCGACACGTGCGACGGGCGCGAGTACGGCGAGATCACGACGAGCGGAACGCGCGGACCGGCGCGGGTGAAGTCGCTGTTCGCGAGCGTTCCGTCGGGACGGCAGGTTCCCGGCGGCGAGACGTGATCGAAGAAGCCGCCGCCTTCGTCGTACGTCATCACGAGCGCCGTGCGCGGCCACGCGGGGCTGTCGATGAGTGCTTCGTAGAGTCGTCGACCGAAGCGCTCGGAGTCCTGGATGTCGGACGGCGGATGCTCGCTCGGGCCGTCGATGAACGCGACGTCCGGGAGATCGTTGCGGTTGAGATCTGCGAACAGCTCGTCGCCGCTGTGGATGTGCGGATTCGAGTTCGCCATCCCGATGCAGTCTTCGCGCGACGAGCCTGCGTGATAGATGCGCCACGACACGTTGTGGTCGCTCATCAGGTCGAAGATCGTGCGGTTGTGGATCACGCGATCGCCGGTGTTCTTCACGCCGTCCGACGTGGCCGCGTAGTAGTAGTCGCGATTGGGCCAGGTCGGTCCGAGCACCGAGCTGAAGTACCGGTCCGAGATCGAGAACGTGTCGTAGAGCCACGAGTAGAACGGCAGATCGCGCTCGTCGTACCAGAAGAGCGCGCGCTCGGGATTGCCGCCGGCATCGCGCGCGACCGAGTAGAAGCCGTCCATC
>CBIHQZ010000711.1:0-4395 GCA_966212315.1 uncultured Myxococcales bacterium | reverse complement strand
GAGGCCGAAGCGTTCGCGCGCACCCGCGTCGAGCGCACCGAGGCGGCGCGTCGGGCTCGCGAATTCTGCTTCCGTGAGCACTCGTTCTACTTCGGGCTCGTCGGCTTCGTAGCGGTGCTGCCCGATCACGAGCGCCCAGTGACCGTTGTCTTTCGCGACCGTGTAGCCGTCGGGTCCGGCGACTTCGACGCGCACGATGTTCTCGCGACGCAACGAGGGCAGAAGCTTGTCGCGACGCTCTTCGCGCACAGAGTCGGGAACCTGCCGCGAACTCCACCAGAGCGCGGTGGAGAGTCCGAGCACCGTGGCTGCGAGAACGATGGTGGTGGTGTGCTTGGACGTGCGGGCCATCGGTGGTGACTACTGCGCCTTGCGCGCGCGCCACACGGCGATGCCGACGAGGGCGGCCGCGAGCGGGACGAGGAAGATGACGTAGAGACGAATGTGTCGAACGTCCTCGGTCGAGATGTTGAGCGCGCCCGCAAGAGCAGGACGTGGTGGGATCTCGACGAGTTCGCGTCGCGCGGTGAGCCAGCCGATGGACGATTGCACCAGGAAGCCGTTCGCGAATCGTGCCTGGAATCCGAGCGAAAGCGCTTCGTTGCTGGCGAGATGTGAATAGCCGATCACGACGAGGCGGCCGGCGGCATCACCGCGTCCGGGCGCGGGACGCACGTCTGGGATCTGCGCTGCGAGTGCGAGATTGATGGGACCTTCGACGTCGTTGCCATCGCGCGCGAGCGAGCCGTCGCGGATCGCATCGTTGGTCGAGGTCTCACCCCACGCAGACGTGGTGGTGCGCATCAACGATTCCGGGATCACGCTCGATCCGGCGAGCCGCTTGAGTGCGCGAGCCGTCGTCACCAGCACGCGGGCGTCGGCGCCACGCAGTGCGCGAGTGATCGAGTGCTCGCCGAACTCGGTCGCGAGGAATGTCGCGGGCAGGTATTCGGGAATCTGGTGCGCGGGATCGGGCTCGATCACGACGGTCGGCGTGAGTTCGATACCGCCCAATGCAGCGATGCTCTCGAGCCCGGTGGGTGCGTGACGGCCTTCGACGAAGATCGGATCCACGAGGAGCAGCGCGTTGCCGCCGTTGCGCAGATATCGCGTGACGATCTCGGCATCGCTCGGACTGAATGCCTGCCGCGGTCCGGCGATCACGAGCGCGTCGCAATCGTTCGGAACAGACGCCGATCCCGTGAGCGCGACCGACTCGGTATTCACGTTCTCGTGCCGCAGCGTCGCCGCGAGTTCGGACATCGAACTGTCGCCGCCCTCGAGCGTGAGTTCGCCGTGGCCGCTCGCGAAGCAGAGCTTGGTCGACTCGTTGTGGTCGATGCGAAGTAGTCCTTCGGAGATCGCGCGTTCGACGGTGAGCTGCGCGGCCGCGGTCCGTGCCGAGCCACCGCCCTCGTCGGTCGAATCGTCGCCGAGCCCTGCCAGGCTCTCGCGCGGAATCTCGAAGTGATGGTCGCCGCGCACGAGCACGATCGCGTTCTCCGACGACACATCCGCGTCGTTCGATCGCACCACGCGCAGGCCCAGTCGCTGGACCAACTCGAGGAAACGGTCGCGCTGCCGATCGGGGTCGATGGTGTGAACGTGCAGTTGTCGGTTCTCGGATGCGTAACGCTGCGCGAGTTCGGTGACGTCGCTGTACTGCGCCTCGCGCGAACCCATCAGGATGTAGAGGTCGGTCGGCCCGTGCAGCGAACGCGTGATCTCACGGGATCGCGGCGAAAGTGTGAACAGTTGATGGCGGGTCCAGTCGAAGCGCTTGTAGTGGCGCGCCGCGAGGACGTTCACCATCACGAACGCTACGAACATCAGCACCACCGCAAGGGGGGCGCCGGCGATGTTCTCGAGCAGCGCGCGCGTCGGTCGTTCGCGAGGAGAGTCAGCCACGGCTCACGACTCCCGTTGCGCTTCGACGGCGCGCACCGTGAGGAACAACCCCAGCACCACGACGCTCACGTAGTAGACGACGTGGCGCGAGTCGACGATGCCGACCGAGAAGTGCTCGAGATGCTCCCAGAGATTGAAGTACCCGAAGATGGCCTGACGGCTCTCGTCGGCTTCGACGTATTTGCTCAGTCCGAGCAGCGCGAACATGAGTCCGCCGGTGAACGCGAAGCCGAGAATGAAGGCGGTGATCTGATTGCGTGCGAGTGCCGACGCGAATACGCCGAGCGCGAGGAACGCTGCGCCGAGCAGCATCGTGCCGGTGTATCCGGCCGCGAGCGCGCCCCAGTCGACGGCGCCGTAACGCTTCAACACGAGCGCGTAGAGAATCGTCGGTGCCCAGAGCGACGCATAGACCGTGAGCACCGCGAAGTACTTGCCGAGTACGACTTCGTGCGCGCGCACCGGTGCGGTCATCAACGTCTCGAACGTGCCGGTCTTTCGCTCTTCGGCGAACGTCCGCATCGTGAGCGCCGGGGTGAAGAGGATGATCGGAACGAAGTAGAGGATCGATCCGCCGAAGAAGAGCTGCAGCGGTCCTCGGCTTCCCGACGCCTCCGGTTGCGCCGCGATCGTCGCGACGAAGAACCAGAACATGAAGCCCTGCCACACGAGGAAGACCACGAGGATCACGTAGGCCAGTGGCGTCCAGAAGTTGGAAGCCAGCTCGCGCTTGAAGACCGCCCACGCACTTCTCACGGCGTCTTCTCTCCCTTCGATGCAACCGGTTCCTCGACGGACGGCGCCGGTTCGTTGGCCGTCAGTTCGCGGAAGATCGCCTCGAGACTCTTTCCTCGCAGATCCATTCCCCGCACGCCGAGCTTCGCGCTCACGCACGCGGCGACGATTTCTTCGGCGCGGTTCGCCGATCGTGCATCCGCATCGCTGACCGCGAGGACGAACCGCAACACCGGTGTCCCGCCGCCCGCATCCGCTTCGAGCTTCGTCGGCTCACCCGAGATCTTCACTCCCGACACGTTCGCGATCGCCGCCCGCGCGGCCTCTTCATTTCCGCGTACGACGAGCACTGCTTCGTGCGCGTCGCCGCGTAACTCCTCGGTCGTCCCTTCGCCGACGATCTTCCCCTTCGCGATGATCACCACGCGCGAACAGACCGCTTCGACCTCGCTGAGAATGTGCGTGCTCAAGAAGATCGTGTGCTTCTTGCCGAGCGACTTGATCAGCTCTCGCACCTGCAGAATCTGATTCGGATCGAGCCCCGCGGTCGGTTCGTCGAGGATCAGCAACTCGGGCTCGGACACGAGTGCGTCCGCAAGACCGACGCGTTGCTTGTAGCCCTTCGACAACTCACCGACGAGCCGGCGCGCGACGTCCTTCACATCGGCGAGTTCCATCGCGCGCTGAATCGCATCGCGACGTTTCGCGCGCGCGACGCCTTTGATTTCACCGCGGAACGAGAGGTATTCCTCGACGCGCATCTCGGGATACAGCGGCACGGCCTCGGGCATGTATCCGAGGCGCTTGCGCACTTCGAGCGACTCGTCCGCCACGTCGAATCCCGCGACCTTCACGTGCCCGGACGTCGGCGGGAGGAAACCCGAGACCATCTTCAACGTGGTGCTCTTGCCCGCGCCGTTCGGTCCGAGGAAGCCCACGACTTCGCCCTTCGGCACGGTGAACGAGATGCCGTCGACCGCGGTGCGAGAGCCGAATTTCCGAGTGAGTGAATCCGCGACGATCACGTGTTTCGTTCCAATCGAGTCGCGGGGTTAGAGCCTTCCGGTCGCATGTTTGTCAAGCCGCGATGCCCGATGTGGGGCGAGGTCACCGGTGCGCGCGGCCTGTCGAAAACTTGCTGCCCCTTCGTTTGTTCCCGCAGATGTCCACGCATGGGCATCGTCGTGGTGGCGTTGGTGGTCGGCCTGATCGCGTCGGACGTGTTCTCGCTGCTCGTAAAGTCGAGCCGGTAACACGACCTTTCGACGGGTTTCGAGCCTCTGCACGGCCCACGGCGCGGGTCCGAGGGTGACGTGTCGCCGCGGCCCGGCTGGGGGGCTCTCGCCAAAAGTGTCAGACTGCTCGCCGCGTCATGAATGACTCGCCCGCACGCCGCACCCCAGGGGGAGACGACCTCGAGGGGAATCAGCCCCACGACGTCGAGGACGTGGCCGCCGAAGCATCCGGAGCGAGGCGGCTCACCCCTGTCGAAGGTGCGCCGATGGTTTCATCCGCGATGGCGACATTCCCGGTCGCTGTGCCGAACGCCGACGAGATGGTCCCGCCGTATGTGCGACGCGCGCAGGCCGGCGACACCCGCGCATTCGGCGAGATGTACCAGTTGCATCGCCGCGACGTAGCGCGCCTCGCGACGCGACTGCTCGGACCGCGCCGGAGCGATCTCGACGACGTCGTCCAGGAAGTCTTCGTGCAGGTCTTCCGGTCGCTCCCGAACTTCCGCGCCGAGTCGCG
>CBIHQZ010000710.1:0-4400 GCA_966212315.1 uncultured Myxococcales bacterium | reverse complement strand
AGCGTTCGTCGCTTCAAGAGCGTCAGTCTCTAGCTCTGCTCAGACCGCGAATCCGTGCTCGACGAGGAACGCGCGAAACGCCGGCCAGTTCTGCGCGATGTAATCGAACTCACCGAGCCGCGACGGACGTGCGCCGATGAGCAGATCGCTCGCCTCGCGCGTGGCAGTTTCGCCGAGCCCTGCGTTCACGAGTGCGAACGCGCGCAAGACCCGCAGCAATCGCATCGAAGTCGCCGGGAGCAACGCCTCGGCCTCGCTCCAACGCATGCCGGCGTGTTCGGCGGCCTGCGCGAACTCGCCCTCGCGCGTCGCCACGAGCGTCTCGATCGCGAGGAGCATTCCGCGCCGCGCGGGTGGGCACCCTCGTTGTGCTTCGGCGAGCGTCTCTTTGGCCGCCGCGATGTCGCCGCGTGCGAACTGCGCGGTCGCCGTGCTCATCAGCAGCACCGTCTGGTTCGGAAGCAGCTTCTGCCGCGCGACCCATCCGCTCTTGCGCGCGATGTCGAAGTGCTCGAGCGCTCGATCCGCCTCGCCGCGTCGCAAGTACGCGATGCCGAGATTGGTCACGAAGAGCGCGCGCAGCGAGTGCATGTTTCCCGCGCGCGAATAGAGGCTGCCGTAGAGCGTGATCGCTTCGTCGAGACGCCCCGAGTTCAGCAGCGCGATCCCTTCGTTGTTCTCGATCGCGAGCTTCATCGCGCGTCGCCGGTAGAACACCAGCAGGCCCGCGATGCTCAGCGTGAATGCCGCCAGCACGGCCAGCAGGAAGCCGATCGGCAGCGGGTTCTGCATTCCGTCGGTGAGCAGATATGCGCCCAGCAGCATGGCGACGACAGCGAGCCACATGAGACCGAGCCGCAGCCACGGATTGAATCGTCGTCGCAGCGGCTTGATCGCAACCGCGCGCGGACCTTGGCCGGGCGGATCGGCGGGACGGCGATAGCCTTCCATGGTCAGTAGGTCGCGCCGAGCGTGAGACCGATGTCGTAGATGACGTCCCACTTGAAGAGCGGCTCTTCGCCGAACGACAGCGGCACGCTCAATCCGATGGGGCGGAAGCCGACGAGGAAGCGGCCCATGATCACTTTCACGTCGATGCCGGCGTTCGGCACCGCGAGGAAGCGGAAGCGCGGATCGCCGCCGTTGAAGATGTTGAACACGCCCATTCCGAGGTCCATGCCGATGTACGGCGACACGAAGAAGAGCGTTCCCGGCACGAGTTGATGGTCGTACTGCCAGCGCGGCGCGGCGGCGAAGCTGGGGCCGAACTCACCGGGCCAGATCGTGACGGCCAGGCCGATGTTGAACGCGTGCCCGCCGAAGTGCCGATCGCGATGGAGTTGGAACTCGGGGTTCACGCGTCCGTGCAGACCGTTGCCGACGATGCCGAGCATGGGCCCGCCGTTGACCACGAACGCATTGCGACGCGAGGGCGTGACTGCCCCGCTGTCGTCGCCTGCCGCGGCACGTTGCGCGTGTGCTGCGTGCGGAACGAGCATTGCGGCGGCGAAGCCGAACGCGGCGGCGGACACGTGAACGAACACGAGCGAGGGCTTGCGCATGGTGCGGTGTCTTGCGGGAGGGTAGCGCGATCGCGCGCGAGCCGTCGCGCGCTCGTTGCTACTTCGCCGCTGCGAGCCGCGGGAAGGCTTTCTTCCGCGCATCGAGCAACTGCGTGACCATCTCTTGCGGCAACCCCTGCGGACCGCCCCAGGCCGATGCTTCGTGGGCGATGCGCGCGAGATGCTCGACGAGTTCGACGCGCAGGAACGCCTGCTCCACCGATTCGCCCCACGCCCACACACCGTTGCCGGCGACGATCACGGCGTCGTAGGGCGCGAAAAACGGCTCCATCGCGCTGACCGCAGGACCGCCGGGCGCGGCGAGCGGCACGAGCGGCACTTTCGCGCCGAGCGACACGACCGCTTCGGGAAGGAAGCACACGAGTTCGCGTCCCGACACGCCGAGCGCCGTGGCGAACGGCGGATGCGCGTGGACCACGGCGCTGACATCGCCACGTGCGCGATACCCGGCCAGATGAATCCCGAACTCACCGGGGGCTTTCTTCCGCCCGGCGATCTGTTTTCCACCGAGGTCGGTCACCACGAGGAGGGAATCGACCACGTCGGCTTTCGACGTCGCGGTCGGTGTGCACACGACGCGATTGGCGCCGACGCGCGCGGAGATGTTCCCGTCGTGATTGGCGACCCATCCGCGTGTCCACAACGCGTTGCTGTACCGAACGATCTCGAGCCGCGCTTTCGCTTCGACCAACACGCAGGGCCTCTCAGAGATGCTCTTCGGCGTTGTCCACGACGCCGACGATGACACTGCGGATCGGAAGCTTTTCGGTGGGCTTCATGCCGAACACCTGTCGCGCGCCGTTGCCCTCTTGATTGATGAGCACCGTGTCGCCGCAGCCGGCATTGGCGCGATCGACGGCGATGAACACCGGACCCGAAGGCGCTCCGTTCGGTTCGATCGGCTCGCACAGGAGCAACGTCTGCCCGTTGTAGGCCTCGTGCTTTGCGCTGGCGACGACCGTTCCGATCACCTTGGCGAGCTTCATCGCGCGCCCTTCACGTCGTCGCGTCCGCGCACGAAGTGTTTGCCGCGTCCCTTGAGCACGTCGATCTCGTCGACCAGTCCCACGATCGCTGCATCGACGGGCACGAACGATTCCTCGAGCGCCAGCGCCGCTTCGCGCGCGCCGACCCAGTACACGACCTCGCCCGGTCCCGTGCCGATCGGATCCGCTGCGACGAACGGATCGCCGGTGCGCGTGCCGTGTGCGTCGATGGGTTCGAGCACGAGCAGCCGAACTCCCTCGAGCCCTTCGGACTTCTGCGTCGCCACGCAGGTACCGATCACGCGTCCGAGAAACATCGCGGCGACCCTACCATCACTTCCGTTTCGCGAACACTTCCGCGAACTGCGTGTCGTAGTCACCGCGCGCGAACTCATCGCTCGCGACCAGCGCGCGAAGGAACGCGAGGTTCGTCACGACGGGCGCGACGTGCGTCTCGCCGAGCGCTTTCTGCATCCGCTCGATGGCTTCGGCGCGATCGCGACCGTGCGTGATGATCTTCGCGATCATCGGGTCGTAGTACGGCGTCACCTTTCCACCGGCTGCCACGCCGGCATCGACGCGCACGCCTTCGCCGGTCGGCCACGTGACTTCGTCGACGTTGCCCGGCTTCGGAATGAAACCCTTCGCGGGGTCCTCCGCATAGAGCCGCACTTCGATCGCATGACCGAACGGTGGCGGCGATTCGAGAACGCTCTCCGGCAGGAGCTCGCCCGCGGCGACCTGCAGTTGGAGTTCGACGAGATCGAGCCCCGTGACCGCTTCGGTGACCGGGTGCTCGACCTGCAAGCGGCAGTTCACTTCGAGGAAATAGAAACTCGATTGCGAGTCCTCCCAGATGAACTCGACGGTGCCGGCGCCGACATATCCGGCCGCCTTCGCGACACGCACCGCGGCATCGAGAATTCGTTCGCGCAGCGCATCGCCGTCGGCGCGGTTCTCGAACACCGGTGCCGGGGACTCTTCGATGATCTTCTGATGGCGTCGCTGCACCGAGCACTCGCGCTCACCGAGCGCCACGACGTTGCCGTGCGAGTCACCGAAGATCTGCACTTCGATATGCCGGGGCTTCTCGACGTAACGCTCGACGTACACCCGCGCATCACCGAAGGCCGATGCGCCGCGATCGGCCGCGGCCTTGAGTGCCTTCTCGAGTGACTCGTCGTCGCGAACGATCTGCATGCCGATGCCGCCACCGCCGCCCACCGGCTTCACGAGGAGCGGATATCCGATGCGCTTGGCGAGGGCTTTGGCTTCGTCGGGATGGGTGATCGGTCCGTCGCTCCCCGGCGCGCACGACACCCCCGCGTTCCTCGCGGTCTCGCGCGATCGCATCTTGTCACCGAGCTTCTCGAGCGCCGCGCCCGGCGGTCCGATGAAGACGATCCCGGCGTCACGCACCGCTTTCGCGAAGTGACCCTTCTCCGAGAGCAAGCCGTAGCCCGGGTGCACCGCGTCGGCATCGTGTGCCTTTGCCGCTTCGATGATCCGCTCGGCGTTGAGGTAGCTCTCGCGAACGGCGGCCGGACCGATCAACTCCGAGTGATCCATCTCGGTCGTATGGAACGAGCCGACGTCGGCCTCGCTGTGCACACCGACCGTTGCGATGCCGAGGCGCTTGCAGGTTCGGGCGACGCGGGCGGCGATCTCGCCGCGGTTTGCGATCAAGACCTTCTTGAACATGGGGCGCGGAGGCTACCACCCTCGCGCGCAACGTGGCAGGGACGATCGATCGCTGATGCACATCGGCATGCTGACCACCGGATATCCGCACGCGCACGACCCGGTGAGCGGAGCAATCGTGCGCGCGATG
>CBIHQZ010000709.1:0-4404 GCA_966212315.1 uncultured Myxococcales bacterium | reverse complement strand
CATCCACCGCATGGCGGATCGTCGCGCGTGCGTATGCGTTCTGTGGCGCGGCGACGTGCATCGGTGATCAGGCCTCGCCTTCGGCCGGCGCGCCGGTGGTGATTCGACTCGCCAACGAGCAGCCGTTCGAAGTGACGCGCATCGTGTCGTTCAGCGCATGGTCCGCGGCCGAGACCGGTGTGTTCGATGCGACCGTGCACTTCGAGCCTATTCCACCGCCCCCCGCCGCGTGTCTCGCGCCGACGTCGCTCGACCCAGGGACGACGCTGCACGACCAGACGACACCCGACGACGGCGTACCGAGCGAAGCTTGCCGCCCCAGCGATGCGCCGCAGCGTTTCTATCTCGCACGCGTTCCGCCGTGGCATCGCGCGATCATCACCGCCTCGCCGACGGGCGCTCCGTGGTCACCCGTTGTGCGCGTGTTGTGGAACTGCACCGCGGATCATTGTCAGACCGATGAGACCGCGCCCGCGCCAGGGCACTCGGCGGAAGTGTCGATCGACAATCGCGTCACGAGTAGCGAGCCGTTCTATTACGTCGTCTCGGTGAGTGCCGAGTCCGCTGCCGTTCACGGCACCTACGACCTCGCGATGCGCCTCGAGCCGATCGCCGATCCGTGCACCCTTGCGGCGAACGGTGATCTCGATGCAGGTCGTGGTTCGCTTTCGATCCACGGCTTCGCGCCTCCGTCGACGCAGGCAACGTATCGCCTCCACGTGCCGCGCCGGATGCGCGTGGCGCTCGCGGTGCGTTCGAACGCTTTCGATCCCACCGTGTCCGTGTCGCGCGCCTGCCGCGGCTTCCGCGACGGCAGCGACAACCGCACCCGCACATCCCTCGACGCCGCATCGAGCACGGTGCTCGACCCCGGCGAATACGCAGTGCAGGTGGGGATGTCGTTGTGGGACAACGGCTCGGGCTTCTCCTTCACCGGCGGCGCATTCGATCTCACGATGGTCACGTCGGACGCGCCCGCGAACAGTACCTGCCTCCACGCCGCGCTGCTGTCACCGGCCGCTCCGGCGCTCGATGCATCGATGGCCGACGGAGACGATCTCGGCGTCGGGTGCGGCTTCTCGTACGCCACACCGCAGCTCTTCTATCGGCTCGAAGTGCCGGCTCACACGCGTGCGACGATCACCGCGGCGCAGCGTGGCGATACCACCGGCACGGGGGAGCCGAGCGTGCGGTTGATGGCAGCGTGCACGTACGAACAGTCGCGCGTTTGCGAAGCGTCGCAAGCGGGACGCCCGGCGATCGCACAATCGATCAACGACACGGATGCACCACACTCGGTCGTGGTCGCGGTCTCACAGGGATCGCGAATGTACGTGCGCTCGTCGCCGACGCCGTCGCACTTCGATCTACGCGTCGCGTTCGATGCGCTGCCGGTCGCGGCGCCGCCGGCGAACGCAACTTGCGCGGGTGTGCGGAGCGTCGACTCGCCGATCGACATGCCCGATGAACACATGGCGATTCGCGCATCGCAGGCTCAGCCGTCGCTCTTCTACCGCACGATGGTGCCGCCCGGCGCGAAGCTGATCGCGACGCTGCAGCCGCACGAAACCAGCTGGCGCGCGGCGGTCACGATCGAGACGATGTGCAACGAGGCGCCGTCGTTCGGCGGTGGGTTCTTCGCGTCGTATCGCAACACCGGCACTACGACGCAGGTCGCATTCGTTCGCGTCAGCGGCGACAACCCGGCGGTCGACGCATCCTTCGCGCTGTCACTCGCCATCGTCGGCACGACGACACCCGACTCACGCGCATCGTGCAGCACCGCGGCGGCGATCGACGCGAGCACGGTGTTCCACGCGCAAGACCTTTCGGGCGGGGAGCCCTTCGGTTTCGACGACTCGCGGCTCTTCTATCCGGTCACCATTCCCGCCGGTCGCGTGATGACTGCGCGGGTCACGCAACCGCCGTCGAACGCGGTGCGGCTCGAACTCGACGACGCCTGCGGCGGTGCCCAGCTGGCCTCGGCGTTCAGCGGCGAACTCTCGCATCGCAACGACACCGGGCACGACGAACACATCGTGCTCGTCGCGTACGGGGCCACGCCCTTCCAGGCCGGCAGCGTGCTCTTCGATCTCGCGGTGCAGATCGAAGACGACGCATCCGACAGCGCGTGCGCGTCACCGACCCCGGTGGCGGACGGCACCGTGCTCCACGACCAGAGCCTTCGTGCCGGCGGCCTGGCGACGAACGCGTGCGGCGCCGGGCGCATGCGCTTCTATCGCGCCGAACTCCCCGCGGGCGCGGTGTTCACCGCCGACGCGGGTCCGTACGACGTGCTCGTGCTCGACAGCTGTGAGGCGACTCATTGCATCACCGGCTCGCCGCATCGCCACGGCCTCACGACGTTCACCAACCCACGCTCGGAAGCGCGCACGATCGTCTTCGCGGTGCGCGGCTTCGACAACGACGGGCTCGGGTTCTACGACCTCACCGTCAGCATCCGCCCACCGGCATTCGTCGAACGCGCGATCGCGACGAACTGCGACGACATGCATGCGCAGCGCGAGGTCCCCGAGGTGCGACTGCAAGGCTTCGCGCCGGTCGAACCGATGCCGTTCCCGTTCGGCTACTTCGGGCAGACGATCGCGTACCAGTCGATCGACGCCGGGGGCTTCATGCGACTCCTCCCCGCTTCGACACCGACCGACACGCAAGCCTTCCGCGAGGCACGCACCAACTACGTCGCGCCCTTCCGCGAGCGCTGGGTCTACAACCCGGACGGACCGAGTCTCGTTCGCGTCGGCACGTTCGGCAGCGCGCCGTCGCGGCACTTCACGGTGGAGTGGGACGCATGGCGCATGAGCTACGCGGGCATCGACGCCACGTTCCAGGCGAAGTTGTTCGAAGGGACGAACGCCATCGAGTTCCACTACTGCGCGATCTCTCGGCTGGGCGAGACGCGACGCGCGGGCGGTGAAGTCGCCACCATCGGCGCGGTGGGACCGGTCGCCGCATGGCAGCACATCCATCACTATTACGACGACGGCCCGATCACGCCGAACGCGGCGATCCGACTCGAGCCCGCGCCCTAGCGCGAGCGACTCGCCTTCCGCGAAACACGGTGCCGGTGGATCGCCGGCATCGATTCATCTCTACTCGCCGATAGCGCTCAGTGCACCACGAAGCCGAGGATCAACGCGCTCGATGCGCCCGTCGTCTGCGCAGTGAAGAACGGATCGCCGGGCGCCGCCGCGAACTGGATCGCATGCGTTCGTCCGTTGAGGGTGAGCTGCACGCTCACTTGATAACGCCCGTTCGGCTGCCGCCCGCTCGAGGTCACCTGCACGCTGTTCGCGCCGCCGATCGAAGCCGTCGCCGGCGTCGCGCCGAGTGCGAGGGTGGTGCGCGACGCGAGGGTCAGCGTGCCGTACGAACTGAACGGAGGCCGCGCGAGTTGCGGCAGGTTCTGCAAGCCCGCGCCGATACCGCCCGTGCCCTGCGAGCCGTTGATCACCAGTACGTCGATCTGCGTCGCGGCGGCTGGCGTGGGCGTTTGCGCGTTCACGCTGCCGTTCGCGCGATGCAACCGCGCGGGGGTCGCGAATGCGCCCGCACCCGCGGCGAGGACGGCGGCAAACCAGATCGAGGCTCTACGACGCGTCACGGAATTCACTGTACTGCACTCGATCCTTCGTCGGCGCGATCGTCGATCCACACGACGGCGGTGGTCGCCCCCGATTGTTTCATCTGCAGTTCGAGCACCGAGTACGTGGTGTGTTCGTCGGTGGTCTGCACGGCGAGCACTTCGCTCCCCGGGTCCACGTCGGATGCCAGATCCGGCTCGAGCGGTGCGGGCGGCTGACCGACTTCGGGATGGCCCGGATGATTCGTCTGGGCAATGTGCGTCGACGTGCGCGGGTGACCGGGCTGCTTGATCGCGAACACGAGTGCCGCTGCAGCCGCGATCGCGATCGGCGCCGCGCCCCACGCCCAGCGTCGTTTCGGCGCGCGCATCGGAACCACGTTCGACGCGGGCGCAGCGGCCTTCGCGGGGGTGGCGCTCGTCGGGGCGGGAACAGTCGCACCCGCACTCGCTGCCGCCATGCGCATCACGCGCTCGGCCAGATCGCCGTCCGCGGCGAACGCGGGATCGTCGGCCACCGACTCGGCCCACAGCCCCATCCCTTGCGAGAACGCGCGCAGCGACGACAGCTTCGCGCCACACGCGCCACACCCGTCGACATGTGCACGCCACGCCGAAGCCTGCGCCACGTCGGACGCTTCGCCGTCGGCCCAGATCTGCAGTTCGTCGTCGCTCAGGTGCGCCATGGTCACAGTCCGCTGCTCGCTCGGTTTGCCGTCTCGATGCGGGCGATTCCATTCATGGGACGCCGCCCGCGGTTTGTCATCGCCTCATGCATCGTCGGCCGCGCCCTTTGCGTC
>CBIHQZ010000708.1:0-4408 GCA_966212315.1 uncultured Myxococcales bacterium | reverse complement strand
GATCGCTTCGGTCTCCTGCAAGCGGAGCGATGGCTCGAGGAGCGGAAGCGCCGCGCGCTGCATGGGCTTCGAACCGCCGCCGTCGAGAAAGCTCCCCGCGCTCGCGACCGCGTCGATCACCGAGCGCGGCCCGACCGTCCAGGTCACGCGCCATCCCGGATAGCGCCAGTTCTTGGTGAGCCCGTCGAAGATCACGATCGGATCGCGATCGACATCTTCCACGTAGCGCGCCGCGCTCTCCATCGTTCCCGAGAAGCGTGCGTCGTCGCGGAAGATGTAGTGCGAATAGAACTCGTCGAGCAGAAGCGCGCAGTCGGTCTCGCGTGCAACGTCCACCCATCCGCGCAGCTCGTCGCCGGCCACCAGCTTGCCCGTGGGATTGCTCGGATTGCTCGCGAGGATCGCGCCGAGGCCGCGTCCGTGAATCTCGCGACGCAATTGGTCGACACTGAACGCGTAGCCCGACTCGGACTCCAGCAGGATCGGGATGGGCGAAAACGCACGGAACACATCGAGCAGTTCTTCGTACGCGGTGTAGTCCGGGAGGAAGTGCCCGAGATTCACGTTGCCGAGCGCGGCGCACGCGCGAATCAGCGACACGCGTCCGCCGCCCGACACGCTCACGTTCTCCGCCGTGTACTGCGATGGCATCCCGCGGCGGTACAGCTGGTTGTAGAGCGCGGCGATCGCCTCGCGCAGTTCCCACATCCCTGCCACGGGCGCGTATTCCTGATCGTTCGGATCGATCGTGACGCCTTCGACGCGCGGTGGCGCACCGGGCAATGCGCCCGTTTCGGGCTGACCCTGGCCGAGATTGCACCAGTCGGGGGCCGTCGTGCTGAACCCGAGTCGTGACGCTTCGGTGGTGACGTAGATGACGCCTGTGCGCGGAACCGAACGAAATGCGGTGAGACGATTCTCCGCTTCGACCATGCGGCGAAGGTAAACGGCGACGATCGGGAAGTCCCGCGCGAACACCACCGGGCGACTTGTCCGACATGGCGCATCGAGCATCGCGCAGTCGAACGTTCACTCGCGCCGGGGAAGCCGTTGACCGCGAGTGCGCGTGGGGGCCAACCTCGGTGAGGGGTTTCTTCACCGAGGGAGCGCGAATGGCTCGCACGTATCTCAGGCTCGCGGCGCTGTGCGCAGCGATGTGGCTGGTGGCTTGCGGAACGCCGGTTCTCGGTCGCCAGGATGGCGATACAGACGCGCGACTCGACGGCGTGAGCGTCGATGCAGAAGGCGGCACGCTCGATCGCGTGGACGTCCGCGTCGATGCGAGCGACGCGTTCGACGCGCTCGATTCTGCCGACACGCTGATCACCGATGGTGGCGACGGCGCGACCGACGGTGCGGACGTTCCGATGGGCTGCCCTTCGGGATGCGCGGCCGGTCAGGTGTGCGTCGGCAACGCGTGCGTGTGCAATGCATCGAGCTGTCCCACCGGTTGCTGCAACGGCGATGTGTGCGTGCAGCAGCCCGAGCAGTCGTCGATGGCATGCGGCGTCGCGGGCGCGGCGTGCGCGACGTGTGCGGGGCTCATGCCGACATGCGCGTTCGGCAGCTGTACCGACGAATGCGGCAACCCTGGTGACGGCACATGCGCGGGTGGCTGCTGCTTGTCCGGGCACTGCGCGGCGGGAACTGATTCGGCTTCGTGCGGCGGGGCCGGCGGCATGTGCGTGGACTGCACTGTGAGCGCGCTCGGGCACACCTGCGTGACGGGACGTTGCGGATGCAATGCCGATGCGGATTGTCCCGCGGGGCAGGGTTGCGACGTCGTCACGCATTCGTGCGGCTGCGGACCGACGACGTGCGCGGGATGCTGCGATCCGGGAACCGGCATCTGCGCGACGCCGTCACCGAGCGCGTGCGGATCCGCGGGCAACACGTGTTCGATGTGCGCGACGGGTCAGTCGTGCGTCGGCGGGCGATGCACTTGCGATCCTTCGACATGCAACGGTTGCTGTCAGGGCGATGCGTGCATTCCGCTGACGGCGCAGACGCAGAGCGCGTGCGGCGCGGGCGGATCGTCGTGCGGGATGTGCGCGTCGGGACAGACTTGTGACAACGGCGCGTGTCACTGCAACGCCACCTCGTGTCCGTCGGGATGCTGTTCGGGCGACGTGTGCGTGCCTTTCGCGGCACAGACCGCGGGATCGTGCGGAACCGCGGGCTCGGCGTGTGGCGCATGCGGGTCGGGCCTCGCCTGCGCGAACGGCGCGTGCGTGTGCGACGCGACGTCGTGTCCGGACGGATGCTGCAACGGCGGGATGTGCGTGCGCGCGGCGGCGCAGAGCGGAACGATGTGCGGCATCGGCGGAGTCGCGTGCGGCGCGTGCACGGCGGGGCAAGGGTGCGTCGGCGGCGCATGCGTGTGTGATGCGACGTCGTGTCCGAACGGATGCTGCGAAGGCAACACCTGCGTGGCGTTCGCGTCGCAGTCGATGGCGCGTTGCGGAATCGCGGGCATGGCCTGCGGTGCGTGTGCGACCGGGCAAGCGTGTCTGGCCGGAACGTGCGGATGCAATTCGACGTCGTGCAACGGATGCTGCGCCGCGGGCGTTTGCATTCCCACCGCGAGCGAGAGCAACAGCGCGTGCGGATCCGCCGGCACTGCGTGTCAGTCGTGCGGTGCACTCACACCGACGTGTTCGAACGGCGCGTGCACGAGCGCGTGCGGCGCGACAGGCAATGGTCCGTGCGCCGCGGGTTGCTGCACCGGTGCTGGCGCATGCGTTGCCGGGAATGCCGCGGGGGCGTGTGGATCGCCGGGCGGCACGTGTCTCGACTGTTCGAGCAGTGCTTCCGGTCACGCATGCGTGAGTGGTGGATGCGGCTGCAGCACCAACGCCGACTGCGGTGGTGGTCTGCTTTGCAACACGACCACACGACGCTGCGAAGCATGCGGCCCGGCTACGTGCCCGACCGGATGCTGCGATGCGGGCGGCGTGTGTCGAGCGGGCAACGGCACCGCGGCGTGCGGTGGTGGCGGTCTCGCATGTTCGGCGTGCAATGCAGGGCAGGCGTGCGTGGCGGGCGCGTGCGTGTGCAACAGCGCGTCGTGCGCGGGGTGCTGTCAGGGCAACACCTGCGTCGCGACTGGATCGCAGAACAACGCGACATGCGGTGCGAGCGGCGCGGCGTGCTCGTCGTGCGGCGGACTCACCCCCACCTGTTCGGGCGGCGCGTGCACGGCGGCCTGTGGCGGCGCGGGCAACGGTTCGTGCATGGGCGGTTGCTGCGGTTCGGGAACGTGCGCGAGCGGAATGACTGCGTCTGCGTGCGGCGCACCGGGCGGAGCATGTGCCGACTGCACCTCGAGCATGACGGGCCACGCGTGTCTTTCGGGCGGCGTCTGCGGATGCAATTCGAACGCAGACTGCGGCGGCGGTCTGCTGTGCAACATCGCGAGCCGCACGTGTGGAACGTGCAACGCGAGCACGTGTCCCACCGGATGCTGCAACGCGAGCGGCCAGTGCGTCGCGGGCACCACGAGCGGAGCCTGCGGCGGCGGCGGTACCTCGTGTTCGTCGTGCGGCGCGGGTCAGGTCTGCGCGGGCGGTGCATGCGTGTGCAACGCGGCGTCGTGCCCGAACGGATGCTGCTCGGGCAACACGTGCATCCCGCAGGGTTCGCAGAACAACGGGTCGTGCGGAACGGGCGGCGTCGCGTGCGGCACTTGCGGCGGACTCACGCCGACGTGCGCGGCCGGTGCCTGCACCGCGGCGTGCGGTGGCGCGGGCGGCGCGTGCGTAGGCGGATGCTGCAACGGCGGCACTTGCGCGCTCGGCAACACGGCCGCGGTGTGCGGCGCGTCCGGCACCGCTTGTTCGAACTGCACGGCGAGTGCGACCGGGCACCTCTGCATGGCGGGTGGCGTGTGCGGATGCAACGCGAACAGCGATTGCGGCGCCGGGCTTCTCTGCAACACCACCACGCATGTGTGTGCACCGTGCGGAGCGGCAACGTGTCCGACCGGATGCTGCAACGGCGCGGGACAATGTCAGACCGGCACGAGCACTGCCGCGTGCGGCGCCGCGGGTGGCGCGTGTTCGGCGTGCGCGAGCGGACAAGCATGCGTGGGCGGAATGTGCGCGTGCACCGCGGCTTCGTGCGCGACCGGTTGCTGCAGCGGACGCAATTGCGTGCCGTCTGGATCGCAGTCATCCGCGCAATGCGGATCGGGCGGCGCGGTCTGCGGCGCGTGTACCGGCAACCCGAATGGGAGCGCGTGCGTGAACGGCGCGTGTGGATGCGCGGGCGCGGCCGATTGCGCAGCGGGCTCGGTGTGCAACACGACGACCGGTCGCTGCGTGGCGGGTGGTTCGTGCTCGCTCGGCTCGTGCGCGGGTTGTTGCAATGGTAGCAACAACTGCACGGCCGGAACCAGTGCGACGGGATG
>CBIHQZ010000707.1:0-4409 GCA_966212315.1 uncultured Myxococcales bacterium | reverse complement strand
GAATGCTCCAGGCGGTCGATGATCGCGTGCTCGCGCTCGGAGGCACCGAAATCGAGCCGCTCGTGTGGCGATCGACCGATCGCGGCACGCATTGCCAGCGTGTGCGCGTGCCGCCGCTCAACGTCACCGGTCCGCGCGCCACCGATTCCCTGCATCTCGAATTCGACGGCACGACCGCGATCGTTTGGACGCGCGCCGGTGCCCTCGCCTACTCGCTCGATGCCGGTGCAACGTGGACTCGCGGGCGCGACTTGCCGGGCGCGATCGGCATATTTCCCGGGCGAAACGGCGCGCTCTTCGCGGCAGTGCGTCTCGGCACGACGGCAGCGCACTACGGCGAGCTCGTTCGGCTCTATCGCACCGGTCACGCCGACACCGAGGAATGGTCGCCGCTCGTCGGGCCCGAGACCGAGCGACGAATGCCGATTCGCGCAGCGCGTGCGTCCGACGGATCGTTGCTGCTGCTCGATGCACTCGGCACCGTGCGCATCGACAACGACGGCGTGATGCAAGCCGATCAGCCCGAGCCAGCGCTGCGCGCGCGCGAGGAGCACATCCGCATCGCAGTGCCGGCCGGGCCCGATCGTTTCGTGATCGCCGCCGAGCGCACCTTCGTCGACGTGGGGCCGGGACGATTCGAACCATTCGCGCCCTTCGAACCCTCGTCCCGCCTCGCGATCGATGCCAATGCCGAAGGCGACGTGTGGCTCGCGCATCGCGCCGGACTCTTTCACGGACACATCGGCACGCGGCATCTCGATACCGTCATCGTCGGCCCGCAGCTGAACGGTCCGCTGGCGGTGCTCGCGACATCACGCGACGACATCGCCCTCGTCTCGCATGGTGGTGACGTCTCGCTCTCGCGCGATCGCGGCGAACGCTGGCGCACCGTGCATCTCGACGCGCTGGTCGGCGCGACCGACGCAGCCTTCGACGCGCGCGGCAATCTACTCGTCGTCGGCGGCGGTACGAATGACGACCCGGCGGTGCTCGCGGTGACCGACGGTGAAGCGGTGGTGCGCCTGGTGCCACGAACGCGCAGTGCCTCGAGCGGCGACCGCGCGCTCGGATGGTCCACGCGGCCCGCGGTGCACGCAGTCGGTGAGCGGTGGATCGTCGTCGATCGCGGCGTCTACACGAGCGACGACGAAGGCGCGCATTGGACCTCGCGCATGCCGGACGACAGCAGGTCGGCGGTTGTGAGTACCGTGTTCGTCGGCGCGTCGATGCTCGCGCTCGATCTCGAGGGACGCGTGTGGCGGAGCGATGATGCTTGCTCGAGTGTCGTCCCGGCGTCGATCACCCTGCCGCCGACGACGACGACGAATGCCGAAGTCGACCTGCCGATGATGCTCGCATGGAACGGCGAGCGTTCGATCGCGATCGCTTCGCGCGCCCGCATCGCCCGCTCGGACGATGGCGGTGCGACATGGCGCAATACGACGCGCGGCATCGATGTCGCGAGCGGCTTCGACCTGTGCATGCTCGCGGATCGGCGGATGTTCGCTCGCAACGTGCGCGGGCGCGCCGACGAAGGACGACTGCTCGTCGAGGACGCCGCCAGCGGGCTCCTCGTGCCGATTGCCGACGACGAATTGCATCCGGCCGCGGCGATCGTGTGCGACATCGCAGCCAACGCGGTCTACGTGGCTTCACCCGAAGGCTCCATCACGCGACTCGACGCGCGCCAGGTACGCTGACTCAGCCGGCGCGACGCGCGAAGATGGATCGTACCCACGCGCCGAATCCACGCGGCCCGCCCATCGGAACGTTCGAACCGTCGAGCAGTTTCTCGATGCCCATCGCGAGCGTCGCTACGCGCATCTCGCCCTCGTCGTGCAGATGCGATTGCGCGACGACTTCCCCGAGCAACCCGCCCACGCCCGACACGATCGTGCGCACGCCGAGCATTCGCGCCGACGAGGCGATCGCCCACAACTCGACGAGCACCGCCGACACCGGCTGCACCAGGCCGCCGATGTCGAGCAGCACGGCCTTGGCATCGCGTCGCAGAAGAAACGACGAAGCACGATCCGCGAGCGCCGTCGCACCGTCGGCATCGAGCAGACCTGCCGCGACGACGAGCACCAACCCGGGCGCGATTTCAGCCACGGGCAGCGCCGCCGCGAGGCCCTTCTGCGCTTCGGTGCGTGCGCGCTCTTCGCGGCCGCGTGCGTATCCCTCGAGCAGCAGCGCTTGCACTTCGTCGGCGAGCGCGCGCGACCACTCGTTGTTCACTGCGTCACGCCACGCCGGACCGATGGCCGACACGACCGGTGCAGGCCACGCCTGATCGCCGAGTCGATACGCGAGCAGCCACGCGAACGACCGCGCCTCGCGCCATGCATCGCTCGCGGCACCGCGCTCGTCCATCGATGCCCGTTGAGCAGACTCGACGAACGGCATCGCCTCCGCCACGAGCGCGTCGATCGAATGTCGCTCGTCGCGAAACACATGCGCCGCGCGAGAGAGCGCAGCACGCATCGATGCCGCGATCGCCGCATCGACCGACGAGGGCGTCGCGCGCGAAGAAGGCTCGTCGGGATCTGAACCGGGCGACGCCATCGTCGCCAGCATCACAGATGCGCTTCGATGAGCACGAATTTGTTGTTGTCGTATTCGTCGGTGACCGTGTGCGCGTCACCATGCGCGGTGCGAACCTGCGAGATCACGCTTCCCGAGCGCGAGTGCTCGGTCACGAAGAACACGCGCTGGCCGCGATGGCGCGCGAGCCACTCGGGGGTGCGCTCGCGACACAGCGGCAGACCGCACTCGAGCATCGCCGCGTGGTTGCCGGTGTAGAAGTTCTCGCCCTTCCAGTTCATCTGGTAGGCCGCGATCGGATCGGCCCAGTAGCGAGCATCTTCGCCGTCGCCGATCTCCGTCCGGTTGTTGCGCATCTCGTAGTAGCGCACGAAGAGGTTGCGCTGCGACCAGTGGTTCGACAGGTCGATCATGTACTTGTCGAGCGCCCAGAAGCCGAAGCACGCCGCGAGCGCGATCATCATGCGCGCCGCGTGGCGACGAAGCGGTCCGACCGCGAGGAGCGCCGCGCAGATCACGGCAACGATGCCGAAGCCGTCGAGGATCGCGTGGTAGTCGTACGAGCGCGTCGGGAACGGACGGTCGTAGTTGTAGACGAACAGATGGATGAATCGCTCGAACCCTGCCGGTCGCGAGCTGCCCGCCCATCCGATGTCGCGCGCGATGAGCGCGAGAACGACCGCGGCGCCCACGCCCACTGCGCCGAGGCCGACGTAGCCGTATTTCTGCGTGTAGCTCGACTCGGTCGCCGGTGCGCCTTCGACGACGCCTTCGCGATACCCCGCGCCGTGTGACACGCCGGTGGTGACGCTCGGGTCGGTGACGACTTCCGCGCGCTTGCCCATCATCCAGCCGACGACCAGTGCCGCCGCGCCGAGGATGGTGAAGAGCACGGCGATCGCGCGATTGCCGGGCGGCAATTGAAAGGGAGCGACGCGCGAAACGGCGCCGTGCCATGCACCGAAGAAGTTCGCGATGCCGAGTACCGCCAGTGCGACGCCCGCGAAGGTCACCGCGATCGAGCCGACGCCCGCGCCATTGGCCGCGAGCTTCCGGTCACCGAGCATGCGATGGAGCAAGAGCCCGGTGAGCACCGCGCAGCTCGGAACGGCCGGGAAGATGTAGTGATGGAACTTCGTCACCATCAAGCTGAAGAGCGTGAAGGTCACGAGGAACCAGAGGAGCGAGAGACGCGCGACGTCCTTCTGCGCCTCGGTGGCGTTCTCGGGGATGTAGAGCTTCCACCCGACGAGCGCGGCCGGCACGAGACCCGTCCACGGGAACATCGCGTATCCGAGCTGCCATACGAAGTAGCGGAACGTTCCGGTGTCGCCGTGCACGCCGGCGAATGCGCGGTTCAGCAGGTCATGGACGACGAAGCGATCGAAGAACTCGTTTCCGAGACGACCGTAGATCCCGATGTACCAGGGGAACCCGCACACGAGGAAGATCGCGATGCCTTGCAGCAAGCGGATGCGGGAAAGCAGCTTCCAGCGCCCCGTCGTGATCATGAATCCGAGCAGCACGATCTCGGGCACGCCGAGTCCCGCCGGGCCCTTGCCCATGAACGAGATGGCACCGAAGAGATAGACCATGCCGAACATGAGCGGCTGGAAGCGGCGCTCGCGACGATACGACCAGAGGAGCCCGGCGCCGATGAGGCACCAGATGATCCCTTGCACGAACGACGTGAGGAACGGGACCTGGTTGTAGCGGTCTTCCCATGCCGGTGAGCCCGGGATGGTCGCTGCGACGCTCGCGACGCTGTTCGACGCAGAGCCCGACCAGTACTGCTCGATCGGGAACTGGATCGGTCCGAAGCGTGACGCTTCGAGCACGGTACGGCACGAGCGATCGGCGTCTTC
>CBIHQZ010000706.1:0-4417 GCA_966212315.1 uncultured Myxococcales bacterium | reverse complement strand
GCTTGATCGACGAGGAACTCCGACTCGCGCGAGACGTCTTCGTCACGCGGCGGCCAGTGCCCGTAGCGCGGGGTCTCGCCGTGCGAGGAATAATCGGTCCAACGCGCGCTTCCTTCATCGCGATCGCGCACGTCCATGTGAACGAACACGCTGTTCGGGTAATAGCCGACACCCGCGAGTGGAAGCGTCTGGGCGAAGTCGCGCAGTGCTTCGCGAGTCACACCGGCGATGCGGTAATCCATCGCGCGGGCGTGGGCGTGGCGACTGCCGGCCTGCGGATTGTTGGAAGGGCGATAGCCGCTGATCATCTCGACGCGACGACCCCCGAAGTGCCGCGTGACTTCGTCGAGCATCGCGATCAACCGCGGATTCACGATGCGAACGCGCCCATCGAGGATCACCTGCGGATCGTGGGTATGCGCATCGCGCGGAACATCGATGACGCGGCAGGCGGCACGCGCCTCGCGACGATGGTCACGCGCATGCGCGGTGCGTTCGCCTTCGCGTGCGGTGCGTGTCGTCTCGGTGTGCTCGCTCGCGTCGTCACCGACCGCGGCGACGACGATCGACTCCTGACCGGGCGGACACGGCGTGCGAGCGCGGCGGCGCGGATGTTCGTCGACCAGCACCCATCCCACCGCGGGGGCCACGCGACGAAGTTCTCGCACGACCGGTTCGAGATCCGGGAGCGCATCGAGATGCATCGGCGACGCGAGCACGCTGATAGCCGCGAGCGCGTGCAACGTGGGCCGGCCTTCGCAATCGGTAAGCGGTCCGGTGAAGCTCGCATGGCCGTTCACACGACGTACTTCGACCGCGGCTCGCAGGCAGGGCGGCACCGGCGGCGGCGCGGCACGAAGCGTGTGCGCGGGCATCGCGCGGGGCGCGTCGGCGGGGGCGCTGCTCGCGGCGTGACGATCGCGATGAACGGCGCTGGCGGTAGGCGCTGCAGTCGGCGATGCGATCGCGCGCTGAGCCGCGGGGGCGGACGCATGGGTCGCAATCGCCGTCGATCGAGATGGACTCGTCGTTGTCGCCGCCCGCGGCGCGGCCGTCGGAATACTCGGACGCGCAACGCTCGCGGCATTTCCGGAAGGCACGCGCTCGTTTCCACGAGACTCGCGCGCGGCACTCTGCGCGGCCGCCAACGACGGCACGGCCGCCAGGGCGGCGATCCACGTGGCGATCCGACGAGGCAACGAACGCATACGGCGTGGGTCGCGCATCCATCCGGCGTTCTCAACTTTTCGACGATCGCGCGCGGCGAGCGATCGACGGTTCCGGTCGGTCGAACGATCGGATTCGCGCGAAGCTGCACCGGACTATCGCTCGACCCCGTCTGGCGCCCGCGATCGAAGCACGCGTACGCTGGTCCCTGCGGGGTGCTCGAGGAGAGCTGCTCGCGGAGGAGATGCTTATGACCATCCCGAAAGTTGGCGGGCTGCTGGCCGCTTCGTTCGTCGCCGTGCTCGCCGGATGCGCTGGCAATGCCGTGCTCGGACCGCTCGATGGCGCAGCCGACAGCGCCGATGTTTCCGCCGATCGCGCGGACCTCGGCGCGGATGCGAACGGCGATGGATCACTCGATGCGATGACCGACGCGGGCGGCGATTCGACCGCGGACGCGCCGGACGCGATTGCGAACGATGCGGATGACACGGGGGGTGACGCGATCGTGGTGGCCGACGCGATCGACGTCGTCCCACCGCTCGACGTGACGGGCGACGCCATCATCGGCACCGACGTAACCATCGGAACCGACGTAGCCGGCGACACCATCATCGGCACCGACGTTCCGTCCGTGGATGTCGTCGGCGTCGATGCGGCAACGGACGGCGGTCCGTGCTCGACCCCCACGCGCAGCTGTTACTCGGGACCCGGGGGAACGCAGGGTGTGGGCGCGTGCCGCGCGGGCGCGCAGTTCTGTCTCAACGGCTCGTTCACCTCGTGCTCGGGCGAAGTCACCCCGAATCGCGAGGCGTGCAACGGTGTCGACGACGACTGCAACGGCACCGTCGACGATGCGCTCGGCACCACGACCTGCGGAACGGGCGCGTGTCGCACGACGGTCGCCGCGTGCACCGCCGGCCTACCGACAGCGTGCGTGCCGGGACTTCCGATGGTCGAGACCTGCAACGGCATCGACGACGACTGTGACGGCGCGATCGACGAAGACGGCTGCGCATGCGTCCACGTCGCGCCCCTCGGACTCGACACCAATCCCGGCACCGGGCTCTTGCCGATGCGCACCATCGCCGCCGCAATCGCGCGCGCCGCGATGCCCGGCTCGACACCGATCGTGTGCGTCGCCGCCGGCGCCACGTGCCTCGCCACCGCCGACTACCCCGAGGCCATCACGATGGCGAACGGCGTGTCCGTGTACGGCGGCTACCAGGCCCTCGGCGCCACCTGGCCGCGCTTGCCGGCGTGCGTGACTCGCATCGTCGACCCGAATGCAGTCGGCGTCGTGTTCCCCGCGACCGTTACATCGCCGACGATCCTCGATGGCTTCACGGTGCAAGGACACAGCGATCCGGCCAACGCCGCGATCACCGTGAACGGCAGCACCGGTGCGATCGTCAACAACGACATCGTCATCGGCGGCGCGGGCACCACGTCGGTCGGCATCGACGTCGTCTCCACCAGCGCCACCGTCGCGACCCCGCTCATCACGCGCGACGCAGTCAGTGGCGGCACGGGAAGCGCGCTCTCGATCGGCATCCGTTCGGTGGGATCGGCACCCGTCATCCAGAACAACTGCGCCACGGTCGACGCCGCCGGACGCTGCACGAGCGGCGGTTGCGGCAACACGGTCACGTCGTTCATCCGCGCACGCACGCTCGGCTCGTCGGGCACTGCGTCGACCGGCATTCGCCTGGAAAACTCGCCCAACGCTCTCGTCGACTCCAACGGCATCTGCACCACCGGCACGAGCACCACGGAAGCGCGCGCCATCCACGTCGCGGGCAACGCGACCGGCACCATCATCCGTCGCAACAACATCGGCGGATTCGGCGGCCAGGTGCTCGCCGCGGGCATCGGGCTCGACGCGTGCGCGGGGGCATCGCCGCGCATCGAGAACAACACCGCGATTCTCGCTTCATCGAGCGTCGCAACCGGATTCGCGCAGGGCATTCGCGCGGTCGGCGATTGCCATCCGGTGATCGACGGCAATCTCCGCATCGTCGGCGGCGCCGAAGGAAGCGCGGCGGATTGCACCGGCATCGCATGCCTCCGTGACATGGCGAGCGGCGCATCGAGCCGCTGCGTCGTCACGAACAACGTCGAGATCCAGGGATCGGGCTCCGGCTTCCCGCCGCGCTCGGTCGGTGTTCATTGCGATGTCGGCGCGTGCGGACGCATCGAAGAGAACACGCACATCACGGGGCGCGGAGGTGTCATCGCCATCGGTCTGCTCCTCGACGTGACGGGCCCGCTCGTGAACGCGAACCGCATCGACGCGGGATGCGCGACGACCGAGGGCACCGGCGTGTTCAGCCGCGACTCGTTTGCACGCGTGCAGAACAACGTGATCACCGGAACGATCTGCAGCGCCGGAGCGGCCGGGAGCGGCGCTTCGTTCGGTGTGCGCATCGGACTCACCGACACCATCAACGAACTCGATCTCCACTCGAACGACATCTACGGCGGCGGGCAGCCGGTCGCGTGCACCAGCGAAGGCATCGCGTTCGACACCCTTCTCACGATGCCCGCCCCGACCGGTCCGCGCGGCATCGTGCGCAACAACATCGTGTACGCGGGGACGTGCAACACGAACTTCGACGTGTCGGAGAACAACGCCGCGGCCGATCCGCGCATCTTCGAGAACAACGACCTCTGGTTCACGACGGCCTCGGTGACGGCTCTCTACCGCAACGAGAACGTCAACAACCTGAACACCATTGCCGCGGTCAATGCGCTCGCGGACATCACGTCGTCGATGAACCTGTCGGCCGATCCACAGGTGAACGCAACGTTCCACATCCCGGCGACTTCGCCCGCGCGCAACACCGGCACGATGGCGGGCGCACCGGCGACCGACTTCGAAAACGACGCACGCCCGCGCGAAGGCGCCTTCGACATCGGCGCCGACGAGTTCCGCCCGTAGCCTTTTCTTCGACACGAGGATCCAGTGAGAAAACACGTCCCGATCATCACGTTCGCTGCACTCGGCGCCGCGCTCTTCGCCGCGCCGCGGAGCGCTCACGCACAAGACGCCGCGCATCGGTTCGCACTGCGCCTCGAGGGCGCGGGCGGCTACATGCTCAACCCGTATCAGCAGAGCACGCTCAATCAACGCGGCACGATCGAAGGCGCGGTGCACCTCGCGTTCACCATCGCCGGCCCGTTCGCGATTCAAGTCTCGGGTGGTCAGTGGATCTTTCCGGGGCCGACCGGCTTCGGCGGGATCGCGACC
>CBIHQZ010000705.1:0-4441 GCA_966212315.1 uncultured Myxococcales bacterium | reverse complement strand
GACCGAGCGTCAGGCGCGTCGAGGCATTGTCGCCCCACGCCACGCTGTACACCGTGCCGATCGTGGGAGCGTTCTCCACCGGGTCCGGCCACAACATCGCGAACTGCTGTGGCGTGGTTGGATCGACGATCGTGCGCGCAGCGAGCGGAATCGAGAACCCGGGCTGTCCCGAGGGAATCGAGTCGCGCAGCGTCGCGCGTGTAGAGTCCGCCGCGACGAAGCCGAACTTCATGAACAGCGACGAGAAAACAAGGAACGCACCGTCGGGCGAGCCCGAGCCGATGAACCGCGCGAAGTAGTACTCCGAGGGGCCGATGCTTCGTACGATCTCGTCGCGTTGCGGGGCGCCGGCAGCGAGTTCAGCGGCGCCGACCGCCAGGCGGATCATCCGGTGCGTCGGTAGATTGATGTTCGTGCCGCGCAGCGGTGCCGAAAATGGCACCCACGCGCGATCGCCCACGATTGTCATCTCCAGTGCCTGCGGGATCAGCAACGACGGATCCGGATCGGTCTCGCTGTAGAACGCCGACGTGGTGCCCGTGAAGCCGTTGGGGGTATCGGGGCTCCACACGGCGAGTTGGATCGTGGCGGTGCCGAAGCGCTGGACCCACGCCGCGACGAGCACCTTGCCGCCGCTGTTCGGAATCGGCGCGCAGTCGATGAGCGGCTGTGCGCCGCGCGTGTCGAACGTCGCGAGCCGCACCGTCTCGCTCACCGAGCCGTCGGCCGCGAGGAAGGCGCCGTACGCGCTGCCGAGCGGGTTGTCGTTTTCCTCGTCGCGCGTCCAGCACGACATGAGTCCGTTGCGATCACGATCGACGCGCATCACGGGTGCGATCACCGCGGTGCTGCGTTGCAACTGGTTCGGAACACCGCCTGCGTCGTCGCGAACGCAGTATGTCGAGAGGCACGAGAAGCCACTCGGGCAGTCGATGTTCTCGACGCAGGTGAACGGCACGGCGCTGTCGTAGGTCGGCTTGCAGGCGGCGAGGGTGCCGGCCGCGAGTGCGAGAAGCGCGAGGGCGGAACGAGGAGCGTTCATCCGACTTCACCTGCGTCCATGGAAGCATCCGATTCCGCGTCGTCACTCGACGCATCCGACGGGACGATGTCGGTCGCGTCCGGAGGAACAATGTCATCGGTGGCATCGGTGGACGCATCGACCTGTCCGTCCATGCCGCCGTCGGCGCAGGTCGTCGTACGGAAGAACGTGGTCTCCGAGATCGTCTCGCCGCCGCTCGCGACCTGGATGCCGAGGAAGTATCCGACACCCGGCTCGAGGGCGTTGAAGCACGCGCGATAGAACTGAACGCCGCCGTCGTCGCTCGTCGCCGAGAAGCACTGGTTCGGCACCGGAACGCGCATCCCGCCGTCCTCGCCACCGATGGTGAACGTGAAAGCCGACGCGGGCAGTGTCGTCAGCAGCGCGGCACCAGAGGCGACCTGGAGATGGAACTCGGCCGAACTGCACGTGAGGATCGGTCGATCCACCGGCAGAACGCGAGCATGGGCATACACGTCGATGCGTTGGACGTCGGGGCGCACGGTGTCATCCGGGCAACCCGCGAGACCGATCACCATCGACAAACAGAGAACACACCGGAGCAAACTCATGCGCGACTTCAACTCTCGACCGCCTGAGCGATCGCTGTCAATCAAGGAACAAGGACGTACCAACTCGAAAACGGCCTAAAACAATTCTCGACGCTATCTGCCGATGCGAACCGCGACTGCCGAGAAGTTTGCGACGATGTGCCACGCGTTGTTCACGGTTGCGCCATCGATCCGTGTGTCGGGCTGCACTCGCCACGTCGACTGCGGCGATGAACAGTCGGCACCTGCTGTGAGATTGCACAGCGTACTGGTCAGGCCGGGCACCGGCGCGTCCATCGCCTCGCTGACGAGGATGTCGGCCTCGAACACACCATAGGGAACATTGGATGAATCGTGTGTGTCCCAGCGTCCGCCGACACAGCTGTTGAAGGCGGCCTTCCCGAGGCCGATGCAATCCGCAATCGCGGGCACGCGAATGTCGCGGAAGACGAGATTGTGAAGCGTGAGTTCGGTGTACTGATTCGTGCCCGTGACGATCGGGAGAGTCAGCACCGGAATGGTCGCGGCCGTGATGTTGGTACTCGCAGTGAACATCGTCGTGGCGCTATTCCAGCGGTTCGCGTCGGTGTGCGAGCCGATCGGCGGCGCGGTGCCGGCGACGAAGCGATACGTCGCGTCGTAGTACCATCGGCCAGATTGCGCCTGATCCATCGTGGTCATCGCACCGGCCTCGAGGGACGTGCCGGCCCGATCGATGGATAGTCCGAGCAGCAATGCGCCAGTCGCCACGTTGTCATTGAAGAGTCGGCCCACGGGCGTCGTCGGCAGAAGCGTCGCCGGGGTACGAATATCAATCTGTGTAACAAGGAAATTCGGGTGGGTTGGATCGTTCGAGACAAGCGCCGGACAGAACGGCTGGTCGTCACAGCGCGTGACGACGCGACAGATTCCCGCGTCCCTGTCGGAGACCTGATTACCCGCGTCGTCGCAGCCGGCGTCGGCCGATCCGCCCGACGAGCACCCGACGGCCGAAGAAAGAGCGATCAGCGACACAATCGAGAAAGTCGCAAGGCGTGTGATCATCGTACGAAAGCTATCGTACCGGACGCACCCCAGCAATCGTGGCGAATGGCGCGATGCACGCTCGGTCCGCCGAAGGCTGCCCGCCGCTCACGCGCGTCTGCGCCGAATGAGCAGTGACACGAGCATCGTTTGAAATGCCTATGTGTGGCCATTGTCGCCCCGGCGCGCGGGACGTCGTCGGCGTCGTGGGACGAGCGCCATCGCGAGCGCGGCGAGTGCGGTGTACCGCGGCCTCGTGGACGATGTGCGGCAGCCGCAATTGGACGCCGGGATGGGCGTCGTGTGTCCGGCGTCCATTCCTGCATCGGCGTCCGTGCGCGGAGCCATCACGTCGACTCCCGCGTCGGGCCCGGATGGTTGCAACAGTGCGCGTTGCGCGCTCCATTGATCCGCGCATGTATCGCGCTCGGGCGAGGGCGCGGCGCACCGAACCGGGCCCGTCACGGCGTCGAAGCGCAGCAGCGGCGCGGGTGCCGGATCACCGTCGGTCCACCGGGCGATCGCCACGCCGTCGCGGAGCCAGTCGGCGCACACGTAGAGCGAGCCGCGCGCATAGCGGAGACAGGTCACGCGCAGTGGAGACACGACGCGAAATGTGTCGCCCCCGTCGGTCGATTCGAGCAGACCATCGTCCGGCCCGCCGATCCAGATCCGCTGCCCGTCGCTACTCACTGCGAATCCGAGCAAAGCACCGTGCCCGACATGAAGGACGCGCGCCGTCGCGCCACCGTCGTCGGACTCGAAGAGCGCGGTGCTCGCAGCCGTGTGCGCGCGAATCCAAACGCGATCGGGATTCAGCGGATCGATGCCGGCGATGTACGCATCTTCGGCGCCGTCGAACGTCGCTGCCGTTCGAACGAGCGAGACCCCCTGATCGTCGGAGCGATAGAGCACCGGTACCTGCGTATCGAGGTCGATCCCACTGGCATAGACCCGTGCCGGATTCGAGGCCGCCGCCTCGACGGTGTAGAAGCCCGCACCCGGTGGAAGCATTGCGCGCGCCGCGAACGTTGTGCCGCCATCATCGGAGCGCCAGAGATGCCCACCGGCGCCAGCGCCCGTTTCGATCGCGAACACAATGCTGCCGTCCGGAGTACGCGCGAGATCGGCGATGGCGGTGCCCTCGAGCGCGCTGTCACGATCGACGGAACAGCCGTCCGCTGTTCGAGTGAGTCCGTCCACCAAGCCGATCAGCAAGCCATCGTTCGCGTCGAGTTCGACGGCAGGGTCGTAGTTGCCACTGATCTGCAGTGACGTCTCGCAGAGCCATTGGAAGCTGTGACCGTTGTCTCGGCTCTCGAGCACGCCGAATGTGGTTCGAAGCGCGATAACGCTCGAATCACCTGCGTCGCGGCCGATCAGCACATGTTGCGCGGCGGGAAATCGCCCGTTCGCGCGCGCGGTGGTGCCGGCGAGTGCAATCGTGAGCGCTGCAAGTGCGGCGACGCCATCGCGTGTGCCGCACCGCTTCACGGCGCCCTCTGGAACAAGATGCGCGACTCGTATGCGTGTACGACGTCGTCTTCGCGGATCGGCAACGGCCGGAGAATTCCCGTCGACCACGCAACGGCGTCGTCGGCGAGATGCGCGCCGTCGGGATCACCGGCCTGACCACCTGCGACGGCGATCGAGACGACCGGCCCGGTGGTGTCGACGTCAGCGACGAGGCGATACACCGCGCCCATCGTCGAGCGATAGCCGTCGATGAGCGGATCGGGAGGGGCAACATCCACAGTTTCGAGTCCACCCCCGCGAGGAAACCCGTTCGCATACAGCGGGTCGCTCGGTTGCGGAACGGTGAGCG
>CBIHQZ010000704.1:0-4443 GCA_966212315.1 uncultured Myxococcales bacterium | reverse complement strand
TGCGAGCGCAGCTCGCCGGCCGGGTGCGAATCTCCGGTCGCATACGTCGTCACGCGATGTCCACGTGCCACGAGCGCGCGCGCGAGTTCCGCAACGACGAGTTCGGTGCCGCCGTACTTCGGCGGTGGCACGGCGATGGTGCAGGTAGAGATCAACACGACGTGCATGGCCGACATGCTGCTGCAAACACGCGACCGACACTCGGGCACGTTCACGCGGTCGCTCGCGCACGCGGTGCAGCCCCGCAGCTCTGCGATGGACGCGCGCGCATGGCGCGTTGCGTGAATGGCACTCCATTCGGGGGGGAATGGGATGGCTACACAGATCGCGCTTCAAGACATCGTGCGGACGCTCTCACGCGTATCGCCCGCAGCGGAGGGCGAACACGCCGCGCTGCGATTCGAACTCGAGGACGGCCGTGCCTTGCGCGTCACCGTCGGCGACGGACGCATTCACGCAATCGAGGGAGATGGACCCGCCGATGTCGTCGTGTCGTGCACGGCGTCCGACCTCCTCGACATCGCGACGGGCCGACGCAATCTGCTCACCGCGCTTCTACAGGGGCGTATTCACGCGCACGGGGATCTCCATCTCCTCAAGCGGTTCCACGGGTGCATCCGATCCGAGGGTCCGCAACACAGGAGCGTCGCGTCATGAGCAGCTCGGATCTCGTCAGCGCACTCGACGGCAGCACGTTCGTCGTGAGCGATCGTCACGGTGACATCGAAGAGTCCACCGATCGCGTCACCGGCCTCTTCCACGAGGACACGCGCTTTCTGTCGCGATGGATTCTCACCATCGGTGACATCCGTCCCGCGGTTCTCTCCGCCGATGCGCTGCACTATTTTCGCACGCAGTTCTTCCTCGTCCCGACGACCGGCACGATCTACGTCGATTCGACCCTCTCGGTGATTCGCACGCGCAAGGTCGGCCTCGGGTTCCACGAAGATCTCACGGTCATCAATCATGGCGGCGAACCCGTCGATCTCGACATTCGCATGGAGGCTGGCGCGGACTTCGCGGATCTATTCGAAGTGAAGGACAAGCTGCAGAAGGTCGGACAGTCGTATCGACGCATCGACGGCGGTGCGCTCGTTCTCGGTTATCGACGCGAGACCTTCGTGCGCGAGACGCGCATCACCGCGACGCGGCCGATGGCCATCGACGATCGCGGTCTGCGCTTCACCGTTCATCTCGAGCCACACAGCGAATGGACGACATGCATCGATGTGCTCACCGCACATGCATTCGAACTGCACACGAAGGTGAAGTACGGACATGGCGACGACGATGCTCATCCGATCGAGGGCGACCTCGCACGATGGCGCGCACAGGCGCCGCAATTGAAAACGTCGTGCCGTCCGATCGAGCGTGCATACGAGCGGAGCATCGCGGATCTCGCCGCGCTGCGATTCGTCACGCGACTGTGGCCCGACAACGCGCTGCCTGCTGCCGGTCTGCCGTGGTTCATGACCGTGTTCGGTCGCGACAGCATCATCACCAGTCTGCAGTCGATGCCGTACGTCCCGAAGCTCGCCGAAGCGACGCTGCGTGTGCTCGGCACGTGGCAGGGAACGGCGCAGGATGATTTTCGCGAGGAAGAGCCCGGGAAGATTCTTCACGAGATGCGGTACGGCGAACTCACCGCGTTCGAAGAGAGACCGCACTCGCCGTACTTCGGCGCGGCGGACTCGACGCCACTCTATCTCGTACTGCTCGATGAGTACGAACGGTGGAGCGGCGATGTCGACCTGGTGAGACAGCTCGAGCCGAACGCGCGCGCCGCGCTGCGGTGGATCGACGAGTGGGGCGATCGCGACGGGGACGGGTACGTCGAATACGCGCGACGCAACGAGACGAGCGGGCTCGACAACCAGTGTTGGAAAGATTCGCCCACCTCGATTCGATTCGCCGACGGCACGCTCGCATCGCTGCCGCGCGCGACCTGCGAGATCCAGGGATACGTCTACGACGCGAAGGTCCGCTGCGCGCGTCTCGCCCGTGACGTGTGGGGCGATCTCGCGTGGGCGCAGCGTCTCGAACAGGAAGCGGCCGATCTCAAAGCGCGTTTCAATCGCGATTTCTGGCTCGCTGATCGCGGCTACTTCGCGCTCGCACTCGACGGCTCGAAACGAAAAGTCGACGCGCTCACCTCGAACATCGGTCATCTGCTGTAGAGCGGGATCGTCGACGAGGACAAAGCCGGCGCGGTCGTGCGGCACCTGCTCGGCGAGCGACTCTTCTCGGGATGGGGCGTGCGTACGATGGGCTCGGGCGACGCGGCGTACAACCCGATCGGCTATCACGTCGGAACGGTCTGGCCCCATGACAACGGGATCATCGCCGCGGGGCTGCGGCGCTATGGCTATCGCGCGGAGGCGGCGCGCGTGGCGTTCGCGATCCTCGAGGCGGCCGACTTCTTCGAGGGACGCCTTCCCGAAGCATTCGCGGGCTACCCACGGCCCATGACGCGATTCCCGGTGGAGTATCCGACCGCGTGCAGTCCGCAGGCGTGGGCGACGGGTGCGCCGCTGCAGATGATCACGACGCTCCTCGGGCTCGAACCGATTGCGGGTCGCTTGCTCGTCGATCCGGCCATTCCGACGGCGGTGGGGCAGATCGGCTTGCTCGGTATCTCCGGGCGATGGGGACACGCGGATGCGTTCGGGCTCGGGCACATCGATCTCGACGGCGCCTCGCGCGAGGATGGCGAGCGCGAGGTTCCGCCCGCGTCGGAGCGACTGGAGTCCGCGGAGCGGGAGCGGATCACGTGGCCCGAGGAGCCGCGATTGCGGCATTCGGATGGGCGGTGAGCCCGCTCACCCGCCACAATTCCGCACGCACCATCGGCCCGCGCAGCCAGCACATCGTGTCGCGCGATTGCACCAGGCCGCAGCTCGGCCTCCGCGCCGCATCGCGCATGAGAAACCATCGCGGGCTCAGCAGCTTCACGGTCGACGCCAGCTCGCTCGCTGCGATGTCCGCGCCGCCGTCGCTCCCCACCAGACCCTCGACGACGCGCGCGCGATCCGCGTCGGTCTGCAGCCGCCCGACGAACCACGTCCCGGCGTTGCTGAGCGCGCGGTAGTCCAGATCCATCGGGTTCTGCGTCGCGAGCACCATCCCACGCCGAAGGCGCGCGCCTGCTTCATCAGCGACACGAGCGGCCGCTTCGCCGGCGGGTTCGACGGATGCGGCGGCGCGTAGCCGTACACCTCGTCGAACACCACCAGCGCGCGCAACGCGCTCGTCCCCGCGAGCGATCGCACCCAGGTGAGCACTTCCTCGAGCAAGAGCCCCATCACCAGCGCGCGCTCTTCGTCGTCGAGATGCGCCACGCTCACGATCACCGCTGGCGTTCGACCGTCGTCGCCGGGACGCAGCCAGTGCGCGACATCGAGCGCGATTCCCTCGCGCCACGACGCGAACGTCGGCGACGCGAGCTTCAACTTCGTCCAGCCATTGCTCGTGCGGGTGACGCCCGTTTCGCCGCAGCGGATGAACGCGGACTTCGCGACCGCGGTGGTGATGGGCATCGCCGCGCACGAGCGCCTCTTGCCGTACCGCGATCGTTTCGCCGCGCTGCCGCCGGCCGAATTCGACATGGCGAACTTCGACAACCTGGCGACCTACGCCCGCGCGACCGCCTACGCGAACCTCCTGCGCGCGGCGGCAGCCCCGGCGCCCGACACCCTCGGCGACGTCGAGACGCGCGGCACCCCGCGCAAGAAGCGCCTGCTCGCGTACGCCGTTCCGTGCGTGTTCGAGACGTCTTCGAACAGCAGCAGATCGACGTGATCACGGCCGGCACCGGGATCAAGGATCTGGCCTCGGACCTGGTGGAACTGGTGGTTCTGTACAAGAGCCACTGGGCGGCGGTGCAGACCGTCACCCACGCGATCAACCCGGAGTTCCTGGTCGAGACCGGGGACATCGGCTCGCAGATCCTCACCGCCATCGGCCTGCGCGAGGCGGGCGAGGCGCGCGACGAGCAATACAAGCAGCAGAAGCTGCAGGTCTGGTCGCTCTACGACACCGCGCACGAACAGGTGCGACGCACCGCGGAGTTCTTCTTCGGGGCGGAAAAAGCGAACGAGTTGATTCCGTCGTTCCGGGTGAATTCCGGCCCTCCGTCACGCCGGAAGTCCGAGGACGATGCCCAACCCACAACGCCCGCCAGTCCCAGTCCAAGAGTGAGGACAAAGCTCCCCCGGCAACCACCGGACGCCCGATTGGCGACGGGAAACCCCCGTTCATCGAGCCCAAGTAATTCATTCGCCGTACTCGCCCCGCCCAAGCTCCTTTTCACGCGCAAATTATGACCAGTCGACAGGCTTTAGAGCGGTTAACCGCTTCAGCGTGCCTGTATGTGACCATCAAACAAGCGGTTCATCCGCTTCCGAGTGGCGGTATATGACCATCAAACGAGCGGTTGATCCGCTT
>CBIHQZ010000703.1:0-4443 GCA_966212315.1 uncultured Myxococcales bacterium | reverse complement strand
TCGGTTGTCGTCGTCGTGCTGGGCGCGGTGCTCGCCGGTTCGACGCTCGCACCGACCGGCGGCGCAGTGCCCGTCGTATTGACCGCGACCGCAGTGTTCGCTGCGCCAGCAATCGGCCGCATCCGCATCACGACATCGGTGCGCAGCCCCGCCGTAGCGTTCAGTTCCGTACGCTCCGGCTGGTATCCGGGCGCGGCGACCTCGACCACGTGATGTCCGGGCATGAGTCGCACGCTCTCGCGCACAGACGCGGAGTGTCCGTCGATCGTCACGGTCGCGTCGGGTAGCCCGTCCGGTGAGAGACCCACGTGATACTCGGCGACCTGACCGCGCAGCTCGTCGATCTGGTGCTGCACGTCGGATCGCTGCTCAGGGGCGGCGTTCGGTGACTCGGCGAGGAACAGCTCGAAGTAGCTCAGCGCTTCGATCGGCTGATGCAGCTGCATGTAACAATTCGCGATGTTCACGCGCACGGTCGGATGCGGCGCGAGTCGATACGCGGTGAGAAAAGCCTCGAGCGCGACGCTGAAGTCACCGCGCTGAAAGGCCGCGACGCCCGTCTGGAAGTTCTGTCGTGCCCGTGCGCGGGCCGCTCCGTCGGGCGCGTGCTGCGCGAATGCGACGGAGCGCTGCGCGATGTACGGAACGCACAGAGACGAGGCCACGATCCACGCTTTCCACCGCACGAAAATGCTCCCTTGCGCGCCCGGGAATCGGCGCGACGACGCAAGCGCGAGAGTAGCGAGTGCGCCCTCGATCGGTCAACGCAACGGCCGAGATACGCCGCGGAATCCGCATTGCACTATCCGATGGAGAGGGCGAACGATCACGGCCGAGCGCGTCGAATGCGCGCGGATGGTCGGTGATGGGCCGTGTGCTGGTTCGTACGCCGATGTGTGTCGAACGCCCCGAGAGACCGTCACGATGAATACACGGAGAGCGGATTTTTGATGGGAATCGCCCTCGAAAAATTCATCGCACCCGACAATTGGCAGGCCAATGAGCCGTAGCGGGTGGTAACCATGTCGACCCATCGTTACGGGTGTTCCGCCGCATGAACGCACTGAGCCGAAAACTCTGCCCCGTATTCCTCGTCGTCGCGGCGGGACTCGTCGCGATTCCGATCGCAGTGCCGGCGAGTGGAAACTGCCCGCAAGGCATGGCGCGCATCGGTGACTCGTTCTGCATCGATCGCTACGAAGCGTCGCTCGTCGAAGTCGGCGCCGATGGCTCGGAGCGGGGCTGGTCGCCGTATCACAGCCCGACCTCGAGCGTGCACGTGCAAGCCGTCTCGCGTCGCGGGGTGGTGCCGCAGGCGTACATCAGCGAAGGCCAGGCGGAGCGCGCGTGTCGTTCGGCCGGCAAGCGACTCTGCTCGAATCGTGAGTGGGTCGGTGCTTGTACCGGACCGCAGCACACGCAGTTTCCCTACGGAACCGCCCGCCAGACCGGGCGCTGCAACGAGAACCACGCGCGCCACCCGGTGGTGCAGCTGTTCGGTCATGCGCGCGCGTACATCTGGGATGGCATCCACATGAACGACCCGCAGCTCAATCAGCTGCCGGGCACGCTCGCACTGACGGGCGCGTTCTCGGGGTGCACGAACGAGTTCGGCGTGTTCGACATGGTCGGCAATCTCCACGAGTGGACCAACGACTCGGACGGCACGTTCCGCGGTGGCTACTACATGGACACGCACCTGAACGGCGAAGGGTGCTCGTACGCGACGCAGGCGCACGACACGAGCTACCACGACTACTCGACGGGCTTCCGCTGCTGCGCGGACGTCGACAACGGCGGCACCTGATTCTCGCTTCGTTCGCGGTGAGGTCATGAGCGATCGACCGCCCGTGAATGCCTTCACCGCATTCGTCGCGCCTATTCGAGGCTTCGCGACGATCTTGACGCGTCCCTCACTGTGGCCGTGGGCGATGACCCCGCCGCTGGTGTTCGCAGCGTTCGCAGCGATGTCGTGGGTGTTCGGACGCAAGCTCTTCGATCGCGTCGACGCGGTGGTCGCACACGCCATCGGTCACGGTGCGTTCGGCGCGTTCGGCGCAGCGGTCGCCGGCGTGATCACCGCGGTGGTGTTCGTGGCCGCGGTGTTGATCGCAGCGCTCTGGATCGTGCCGCCCGTCTGCGCACCGTTCATGGACGCGCTCGCCTCGCGCATCGACACGCGCGAAGGCCTCGAGGAATCCCTCGGTCAGCAGATCGCGCGTTCGTTGCGGGTCGCGCTCGCCGGCTTGTTCTTCGTCGCGCTGCCGCAAGTCGCGCTCGCCATCGTCGGACTCGTGGTCCCGCCTGCAGCACCGGTGTGCATCGTGATCGCATCCGCAGTCGGCGCGCTCGGCCTCGCGTACGACGCACTCGATTGGCCTTTGTCCCGCCGCGGTCTCGGCGTGGGCGCGCGGCTCGCGTGGATGCGCGCGCACCCGGGCGTCACCTTCGGTCTCGGTGCGGGGGCCTGGATCGTGTCGCTCGTGCCGGGCCTCGTGATCCTCGCGTTGCCGAGCATCGTCGCCGGCGCGGTCGCCGTGGTGAACGACGTCGAAGCACGCGAAGGAACGCGCGCACTCACTTCGGGATCGTGACTTTCGTCGGGTCGAAATCGACCTTCGGCGGCTTCGGATCCATCTCGGCGAGCGTGTCGGCGACGTGCTTCGCAATCACGAGATTCCGGTACCACTTCTTGTTCGCTGGAACGATGTGCCACGGCGCGACCTTGGTGCTGCATCGGGAGAGAACGTCTTCGTAGGCAGCCTGGTATTCGTCCCAGCGCATGCGGTCGTCGAGATCGCTCGGCTGGTACTTCCAGTTCTTGGTCGGGTCGCGCAGTCGCTCCTGCAGACGCTCGCGCTGTTCGTCGCGATCGATGTGCAGGAAGAACTTCACCACGCGCGTGCCGAGGTCGCTGGCGAGATGTTCGAACTGATTGATCTGATCGAAGCGCGGCTTCCACTCGGACTCGGGCGCGAGCTTGCGCACGCGAACGACGAGCACGTCTTCGTAGTGCGAGCGATTGAACACGCCGATGTTCCCGCGCCGCGGCAGCCGGAGATTCACGCGCCAGAGAAAGTCGTGATCGCGTTCTTCTTCCGAAGGCGCGACGAACGAATGGATCTGCATGCCGATGGGGCTGACGTTGCAGAACACGCGGCGGATCGTTCCGTCCTTCCCCGACGTGTCCATGCCTTGCAGTACGACCAGCAGCGCGCGCCGATTCTCCGCGTAGAGATGTCCCTGCAGTTCGGCGAGACGTCGCGATTCCTTCTCGAGTTGCTTCTCGGCCCACTCGCGATCGCGCGCGCCGGTCGTGTCGTTCGCATCGATGGACTTCAACTTCACGCGCTGCCCGGGCTTCACGAGAATCGGCTTCGTCATGCGTGCGAACGTACGTCGAAGAGCCGGGGGCGAGAAACACGCCTCGTGTGCGTGGTGATGTAGGAGAGCGGCGCTACGACGCGTGATTTTTGCGACGTCGATTGCGCGTGCAGTACCCACGCGGTGTGGGTCGCCATTCGTGGGCGACGAGTGTTGCGGGTTGTGTGGATGGTGGGCTCGTCGCGAGACGAGACGGTGGTGGGTCGGTGGTGGCGGTGGCGACGGAGATGGTTCGAATGGACACGACGGCGGGGGCGCGATCGCGCGGTGGTGAGGCTGCGGCGAAGGGTGTCGGGATGGCGATCGCGACGTGGCGGATCGAAGAAGATCCGCGCGTGCCGGGGCGACTCTGCACGCTCGACGAAGAAGGCAGGATCGGGTTCGTGTCGCGTGACGGCGGGCGCTCGTGGATGAGGCCGGCGGCGGAGGAGGCGAGGGCGGATTGAGGGGGTTCGGGCGCGGGCGCGTGAAGGCGACCGCACCGAGAGGCCGCCGCAGTTCGTCATCGGAGGGCTGAGCATGCGCGGACACTCGCGGGATCCGTCCGCGGAATTCGACCGTTTCTTCGTGCTGCAGCGATTCAGCGCGAAGCCGCAGTCACCATCTCGCAAAGGGCGGGACTCACCGAGCCACAGAGCACTCGCAGCGGTGCCAGCTCGATCGAGTTCGACCAGGCCCTGGTCAAAGCGCTCGGCGTGCCCGTCATGAGATTTCCGATCGCCTCGATACGCGTGGCGCCGCCGGCGTCGACGCGAACCTGTTCGGGCATCACGGGGAGCACGCGACCTTCGCAGACCTCGTTGCCGCTCGCGTGATCGATGACCCGCACCGTCAGCAGCGCCTCGCCCGCGGTGAAATTCTCGCGGCCGGCTTCGCGGGGAGCGAGTGCGATCTCGACGGAAGTGACGGCGAGATACCGCACGTTGTCGATCGTCGGCTCGATCGAATTCACAGTGCGCACCCGCTGGCTCCAACGCCCGGGCCAGGTCGTAAGCATGTCGCCCCACGCACGGAGGAAACCCCGTACGACCACATCGCGGCGCAGTTCACGAACGATGC
>CBIHQZ010000702.1:0-4450 GCA_966212315.1 uncultured Myxococcales bacterium | reverse complement strand
CATGCGCTCAGCGACCCTCGGGATGCGCGGCAGTCGGCGGCCCACCGCCACGTGCCATCGGCGGCATGTACTGCGGCGGCTGCGCTCGAAACGCTTCCGCATACTCGTACGGACGTGACGCGAAGTAACTCGCCCCGCGAACACGCGTCACGTAGTACTCGCAACCGGTCGCCAGCATGGCCGCCGCGACGAAGCTCAGCGCACCGAGCGTGAATTGCATTCGTGTGTGCACGTTCCCTCCCGCGTGGGTAATCGAGCAACGCGTGTTCCTCGTCGGCGCAAGCAGCGGTCGCGAAGAGAGCCGCGTCGCCTCGCCTGCGATCGGTCAGCGTCGTTCGCCGCGTCGGGCGCGCGATGGTAATAGCGCCCCGCGATGAGTTGGATCCGCGAACGGACCCGCACCGAGCACGAATCGATCGAGCGCGTGGTGCCGCTCATGCGCGCCGATGTCACGCGCGCGGACTACGCGTTCTATCTCGAACGCATGCGCTCGGATTTCATCGCGTGATCGAGCCCGCGATCGGCGTCGTGCTGCGCTCGAGCACTACGCGGGCGACGATGCCTCCCGCAAGGACCGCATCACCGACGCCGCCCGCGCGGTCTTTCGCGAACTGGAATCGTGGCTCGCGTTCGGCGCGCCGAGTCCGTTGTAAGAAGTCTCCGGGTTCACCCGCCGGGAACCAACGAACCCGCATCACACTGGCGCGTCGCCACGCACTTCCCCATGCTCCCGACGATGCGCGTGCTCCTCGTCGACGACGACAGCGAAACGCTCGAGCTGCTCTCGCGGGCACTCGTTCGCGAAGGGCACCAGGTGGAGTCGGCCGCTACGGTGGCCCTCGCGCGCACGATCGTGGCGTCGAAGTCGTTCGACGTGATGGTCTTCGATGTGATGCTTCCCGACGGTTCGGGGCTCGATCTCTGCCGGCTCGTGCGAAGCGATGGCGCGACGACCCCCATCTTGTTTCTCAGTGCGCAGGGAAGCGTCGGCGCCAAGGTCGACGGACTCGACGCCGGTGCGGACGATTACCTCGCGAAGCCGTTCGCGGTGCGTGAGCTGCTCGCGCGCGTGCAAGCGCTCGGGCGTCGCGGCGCCTCGCTGCGGCCGCAACTCGTCACGCACGGCGCGTTGCGCTTCGACTTCGCCGCGCGTCGCGTGGAGCGCGATGGCGCAGAGGTTCCGCTCACCAGTCGCGAATGGGACGTGCTCATCGCGCTCGCGAGTCGTCGCGGGCGCGCGATGAGTTTCGACGATCTGCTCGAAGCCGCGTGGGGCGAGAGCACCGAGGCGGCCCGCGCGAGTCTCGAGGTCATCGTCGCGCGACTGCGCCGCAAGCTGGATGAAGCGGGTACCGACGGGTCGATCATCAAGACCATGCGTGGCTTCGGCTATTCGCTGAGCATCGCGATGCCATGAAGACACCGACGCTCGCGACCCGGCTCGGGCGCACGCTGATCGTGTCGTCGCTCGCGGTGTCCCTGCTCGCGCTGGTCACCGGATTGCTCGCGGGAACGGTCATCGTCCTTCGTGAGGAAGACCGCACGAGCCTCGCGATGGCGCGCATCTTCGAAGGCGAGGCCGCCCGCAATCTTCACGATCCGACGGCATTCGCGGAGGAAATGCGCGGTGAGGTCGCCGAACAGGCCGGCTTCGGACGGCAGATCGAGGTCTGGCGCGACGGCCGCCTCGTCGCCGCGGGACCATCGCCGTCGCCACTCGGATTCGATCCCGCGCGCGAGAACGGATGCGCGCTTCGCACCGAGCGCGGGTCGCGATGGCGCGCCTGTGTCACGCATGCGCCGGGCGATATCCACATCGTGGTCGCATCGCGCATCGAGGGTCTCGTCCGCGCGCTGCTGACCTTCGCGCTCGCCGTCATCTGCGCGGCGCTCGCGGGCATGGCGGTCTTCGCCTCGGTATCGCGTCGCGTGGTGCGCACGACGCTCCGTCCCATCGACGAGTTGCGCGCGGCGGTGACGCGCATCGAAGGGACGCGGCTCGATGCGCGGGTCGACACACACTGGGGCGTCGACGAGATCGACACGCTCGCATCCGCGTTCGATGCGCTGCTCGTTCGCATGCAAGAGGCCACCGCGCGAGAACGGCAGTTTCTCTTCGACGCCTCGCACGAACTCCGCACGCCGCTCACCCGCGTGCGTTCGCAGATCGAGAGCGCCCTCGCCGATGCGGCTCCCGAGTCGGATGCAGCGCGCCGACTGCGTGCCGCCGAAGCATCGTGCACGACGCTGGTGAACGTCACCGAGTCAATCCTCGCGCTCGCACGCGGAGAGCTTCCGCGCGCCGACACGGTCAACATCGCCGACGCCGTCCGCGCACTGGTCGCGGAGCTTCCGGAAGCCCTGCGCGCGCGCGTGCAACTCGACGCGGTCGACGAAGCCCTCGTGCGCGCCGACGCGTCGCTCGTGGCCCTCGCCGCACGGAACCTGCTCGACAATGCGCTGAAGTTCACGGACGCCGCGGTACACGTCTCCGTCCGCAACACCGCCGACGCCGCCGAGCTGGTGATCGAGGATCGCGGCGCTGGCATCCCGGTCGAAGAGCGCGCGGCCGTGATTCGGCCCTTCTACCGCGGCGCGCGCGCACGAGGCACCACGCAGGGCACCGGTCTCGGGCTCGCGCTCGTCTCGCACGTGGCGCTGGCTTACGGAGGAACACTCACGCTCGACGATGCCGAGCCGTGCGGCCTCCGCGCGCGCCTCTCGATTCCCGCGTGGACACCGCGCGCCGCGGCTCGTTAGGAATCCGTTCAGGTCGGTTCGGTACAACCCCTGTACCGATGCGCGACGCGCAGTACACACCGCGACTTTTCATCTCCCTGCTTGCCGCGGTCGGCACGGCGATCTGCGCCCCGCGCGAGCCTCGCGCGCAGGATCGACAGCCCGAACACGTTGCGGCCGGCACATCGTCGTTGACCTTGCGCGGCGCGCTCCGGCTCGCGGACGAGCAGGCTCCCGATCGGCTCGTCGCAGCGACACGCGCCGCCGTCGCGCACGCCGATGTGGCCGTTGCCGGAATGCTCACGAATCCGACGGTCACGGTCGGCAGCTCGGTCGCGAGCGCGCACTTCTACACCTCGCTCTTCATCCCGGTGCCGTTGTTCGGGCAGCGCGGAGCAGCCGAAGCGGTGGCCAGTGCGCTCGACGGCGCGGCCCGACACGATGTCGAGGTTACGCGTCTCGACGTCGCGATGGCGGCATCGGTCGCATGGATCGATCTGTGGCTCGCCGAGCGGGAGGCAGACATCGCGCGCGAGGTCAGCACGCGCAGCACGCGCCTCGCGGAAACTGCCGACGAACGCTTTCGGGCCGGCGCCGCGCCGCGACTCGACTCGCTCCGTGCGAATGCCGAATCCGTCCGTCTTCGCGCCGAAGCCGATGCATCGCTCCTCGCGATCAGTGCAGCGTCCGCGCGCATGGCGCTCTGGGTCGGACGTGCACCCGACTCGCCGCTCCATGCCGACGGAGACCTCCCGAGCCGCGCCGACCTCCCGCCCCTCGCGCGTCTGCTCGCCCGCGCCGAGACCCATCCGCTCGTCAACGCTGCGCGTTCGCGAACGACCGCCGCGGAGTCCACGGTGCGTCTCGAACAGCGACGGCGATTCCCGATCGTCGGCTTCGACATCGGCGCCAATCTCTTCGACCCCTCGATGGCGCACGCCTCGTCGAACACCCCGGCGTTCGGCGATGCGCACGTCGCGTTGAGCTTCGAGATCCCGTTCTTCAACGCGCGCGGTCCACTCATCGCGCGCGCCCGCACCAGCGTTTCGCAATCGGTCTCGGAGATGGACGCGGTACGGCGGCGCCTCGCATCGGAGATCGCGTCGACCTACGCCGACGCGCGTGCCGCACAACTGCGGGCAACTGCCCTTCACGATCGCGTGCTCCCGGCTGCGCGCGAAGCATCCGACCTCGCGCTCGAGGCGTACCGCGCGGGACGTCTCGATCTGCAGGGCGTGCTCGCAGCGGCGCAGTCGTTCGCCGATGTGCAACGCAACGCCAATCGTGCGGACGCCGATGCGGGACGCGCCCTCGCAACATTGGTTCACGCGGTCGGAGGTGCCTGGTGATGCGAGCGAGTCAGAGCCTTCTCGTCGCGCTCGTCGCGTGGAGCGCCGCGTGCCACCACGCGCCCGCGGCGGAGGAAGCAGAGAGCACCGCGGCGCCTGTTCACGTCACCTGTGTCGCGGTGCAAAGCGCGCCGATCGCCGACGCGCGCACCTTGCGCGGAACCGTCGTCCCTCAGCCCGATCACGATGCGATCGTTGCGCCCCAGGTGGCGGGGCGTGTGCTGCGGGTGGTCGTTCGCGAAGCCGACCTCGTGCACGCGGGCGATGTCGTCGCAGAGGTCGAGAGCCAACCCGCTCGCGATGCACTCGCGCAAGCGCGCGCGCTGCTGCAGCAGGTGCAAGCGCAGGTCACCAATGCGCGG
>CBIHQZ010000701.1:0-4458 GCA_966212315.1 uncultured Myxococcales bacterium | reverse complement strand
TCGGTCGGGAGGGGCGAGTGGATGCAGCGAATCAAGCGATGGGGAGGGGTCTGCGCGAGCATCTCACCGAATCGAAACCGCCAGGTCGAAGTCCGCCGTCCCCACCACCGCGATCATCACGATCATCGGCGACGAACCCGTGTTCGTGTACGACTGCGTCCCGCTCGGACCGCGCGCCCCATCGCTCAGGCACACCGTCGGGAGGCAATCGTTCATGAACGACACGTAACTCGAACCGACACTCCCAGCTGTGGGCGTCGCGGTCGCCGTCAGCGTCTGCCCGGCCGGGACGGTCGCCGAGTACCAGAGGATCGGCTGCGGCGGACGGCTGTACACCCCGAGACAATCCTCTTCGTTCTGCCCGCCGCTCGCGCCGTGCTCGCCGTGTCGCACCGAGCCGTCGATCACGGTGGTCGCGAACCCGCACGAGGAGTTTTCGACGGACGGATACGTGTGGAAGTTCAGCGTGTAGGTCGACGCGCGGCTCGAACCGTTCCAGTCGAGGATCGCGTAGTAGTCGCCGGGCGCGAGGTTGAGACGCAACAGCGCCGAGCCGAACATGTCGTAGTTGCGATCGCAGCCGTTCTGCGGCGCGTCGACTTCGCAGGCGGTGCGAATGCTGAGCCCCGCGCTCTGGTATCCCCCGTTCGACTGGTTCACCGAGAGTTCGACCATCGAAGTGCGATCGAGATGGAACGGGAAGATCCGATCGGTGCCCGCGCTCGAGATGCACGCGCCGGTGAGTTGATGCCCGACGCCGTCGGGGGGGAACGACCCGGTGAAGGTGTCGCTCGGGCCGACGAGCGCGCGCTCGGTGTCGAGCGAGCACGTCCGACCGGTGGTGCCGCCATCGCCGCCATCGCCGGGCATTCCGCCGTCGGTGCCGACCGGGCCGAGCGTGGCGACGATGTCGAACGTTCCGCCGTGCCCGCTCGAGAGACCGCTCACGGTCACGATCTTGTGCAGCACGTCGGTACCGGGATTGTCGACGACGAGCGTGACGGGTGCGCCGGCGACGTCGCTCTGGCCATCGGTGATGCACATCGTTGCATCGCATGTGAGCAGCACACGCCCGACCGCGATCCAGTCGGTGGGATCGATGGTGATCGTCGCGCGCTCGCCGGCTGGGATGTCGAGCGAGAAGAAGCGTTGGGGTGCGTCGCTCGGACGGCACGCCGTCGATGCGATGCCAGTCGTGGGCGTGCTGGCCGCGTGGATCACCGTCCCGCTGTGGAGCGCGATCGGATCGACACAGGCGCCGCCGTGATCGACCGCCATCGAGTCGACAACACCGTCGACCGGCGTGGTCGTGTCGGTGGACGCGTCGAGTTCGTCGGTGACATCGACCGTGGTGCTCGCATCCGTCGGCGACGTCGTGTCGGTCGGAACCGCAGCGTCCTCTTCGCCGGCCATGGTGTTGCCCGCGCGCTGACCGTCGTTGCCATTGCATGCCGCGGCCGCCGCCGCGATCAACGTCACCATCACCGAACGCGACACGTTCCGAATCGACATGATCCACACCTTCGTTCCGAGTGGTTCGGCCTCGCGCGACGCGTGCCGCCCTCGGCGGGGCGCTTGTGCAGGCGGTGTGCTCACTGCCTCGTGGGCATGTCGGATCCGACGGAGTTCGTGGGGCGGCGGACCCTGGAAATCCGATCGAGCGAAGGGTTGCGCTGGTGCACACTCGCCTGCGCGTCACCATCGGTGATGACGCCGACCGGGTGGGAGCGTGCACGCTGGGAGGCGCGCCGGATTCCCGGCGGGTGAACCGGGTGAACCCGCGGCAACGACTCCGACACTTCGCCTGCGCGAAGCTCGCGGTGACTGCGAGGTTCGTCTGAACGCGGGCCCCCCAATGACCGCCGTTCGCGGCGCGCCTCAGTCGGCCCGCTCCCCATGGACCCAATCGTGACGCGCTCGTAGACAGCCTCGCTCGAGAAGAGCGTCGACGCCGTCACGACGGCCGTGCGGCGGGGCAGGGGGTCAACCAGTGATCGACGCGAACGTCATGCCGTCACGCTTCCACGTGATGGCGAAGCCGACCGGGTCCATTTGCAATCTGGACTGCAAGTACTGCTTCTTCCTCGCGAAGGAAGCGCTCTATCCGGACAGCGATTTCCGGATGAACGAGCGCGTGCTCGAGCGCTACATCCGGCAGCTCATCGAGGCCCATCGCGGCGACACCGTCACGATCGCGTGGCAGGGCGGCGAGCCGACCATCATGGGCGTTCGCTTCTTCCGACAGGCGATGGCGATCGCCGAGAAGTACCGACGTCCCGGGATGGTCTTCGAGCACACGATGCAGACGAACGGCACGCTCCTCGACGAGGCGTTCTGTGAGTTTCTCGCCGAGCATCGCTTCCTCGTCGGCATCAGCGTCGATGGCCCGCGCGAACTGCACGACGTCTATCGCGTCGACAAAGGTGGCGCACCGACGTTCGACAACGTGATGCGCGGCCTGCGGCTGCTGCAGAAGCACCGCGTGGATTTCAACGTGCTCACGACCGTGAACCGCGTGAACGCCGACCATCCGTTGAAGGTCTATCGCTTCCATCGCGACGAGATCGGCACCGACTGGATTCAATTCATTCCCGTCGTCGAGCGGATCAACGCCGATGGCCAGACGCTGCTCCAACAGGGCGACACCGTCACCGATCGTTCCGTGCGCCCCGAGCAGTACGGGCGGTTTCTGAGCGCCGTCTTCGACGAATGGGTTCGCCACGACGTCGGGAAGGTCTACGTGCAGACGTTCGAAGCCGCCGTGCGCAACTGGATGGGCGCGGCTTCATCGGGCCTGTGCGTCTTCAACGAGAAGTGCGGTTCCAATCTCGCGCTCGAGCACAACGGCGACGTGTTCTCGTGCGACCACTTCGTCGAACCCGAGTACCTCATCGGCAATCTCGCGAACGACGACTTCGCCACGTTGCTGGCCTCCGATCGACAACAGAAGTTCGGACGCGACAAGGCCGAGGCTCTTCCGAAGTACTGCCGCGATTGTGAAGTTCGCTTCGCCTGCCACGGCGAGTGCCCGAAGAACCGCTTCGCGTCGACACCCGCGGGCGAACCGGGGCTGAACTATCTATGCGAGGGATACAAGGCGTTCTTTCGCCACATCGACCGGCCAGTTTCGATCATGGCCGCGCTCATTCGCAGTCGCCGCCCCGCGCGCGACGTCATGCGAATCGTGAACGAAGAAGACGCGCGGTTGGCGGCGCTCTGCGCCAAGGCCGGGCGCAACGACCCGTGTCCGTGCGGCAGCGGCGCGAAGGTCAAACGCTGTCACGGCGCGCGCCCCGAGGATCGCGATGTCGTCGTTCGCACCCACAAGGCGGCCGAGCGTCGAGCGATCGCGCAACCCGTCGCCGCACCATTCGACGGCCGTGACCGGGTGATTTCGAGAGACATGCTGCTCAGGAAACAATGAGGAACACGCTCACATGAATGCAAAGAAACAACCCAACATTGTCTTCGTCATGGGCGACGACATCGGCATGTGGAACATCGGCGCATATCACCGTGGATTGATGGCTGGGAAGACGCCGAATATCGACAAGATCGCAAAAGACGGCGTGCTCTTCACGGATTACTACGCCGAAGCGAGCTGCACCGCCGGGCGCGCCGCGTTCGTCACCGGCGAGCTGCCGATTCGCACAGGGCTGACGACCGTCGGCCAGGCCGGCGCATCGGTCGGTCTTCCCGCGGAATGTCCGACCATCGCCACCGTGCTCAAGAACCTCGGCTACGCCACGGGGCAATTCGGCAAGAATCATTTCGGCGATCGCAACGAGTATCTACCGACGGTGCACGGCTTCGACGAGTTCTTCGGCTACCTCTATCACCTCGACGCCATGGAGGATCCGTTCAATCGAACGTATCCGCCCGAACTCAAAGACCGTATCGGACCGCGTAACGTGCTCCATTGCAAGGCCACCACGGAAGACAATGCCACGACCGACCCGCGCTGGGGACGCGTCGGAAAGCAGAAGATCGAAGACAAAGGTCCGCTGCCTCCCCGTGCAATCAAAGGCATCGAATACAACATGGAGACCTTCGACGAAGTCATCCGCGACAAGGCCATTGATTTCATCGACCGATCGCACAAAGCCGGCAAGCCATTCTTTGCGTACGTAAACCCGACGCGAATGCACGTGTTCACGCACCTGTCGGAGCAGTACGCGAGCAAGATCACTCCCGAGAACGGCTGGTCGCAACAGGAAGCCGGCATGGCGCAGTTCGACGACGTGATCGGTGCGCTGATGAAGAAGGTCGACGACCTCGGCCTCACCGACAACACGATCTTCGTGGTCACCACGGACAACGGCGCCGAGACCTTCACCTGGCCGGACGGCGGGATTTCACCGTTCGCCGGCGCGAAGGGAACCGGCAAAGAGGGCGGCTTCCGCGTTCCGTGCGTCGCACGATGGCCGGGACACATCCCCGCCGGCACCGTGCAAAACG
>CBIHQZ010000700.1:0-4471 GCA_966212315.1 uncultured Myxococcales bacterium | reverse complement strand
CGCGTAATTGTTCGGGCACTGGCAGCTCTGCTGACAGATGATCTCGCAGCGCTGCTGAAGCACGATCCCCGAGAACGAGCGGCACGTGTATCCGGTCGGGCAATCGGTGTTGTCGCTGCAGGTGTTCCCGATCGCCGAGGTGTCCTCGGTGATGCGCGTACATGCGTCGCCGGGCTGAACATCCGAGGCCGCGACGTCGGCGGGTTGCTGCACGTCGGTCGGTTGCGTGACGTCGCTCGGCTGCTGCACGTCGTCGCCAGTGGTCGCGTCGACCGCGTCGACGCCCATGGCCACATCTTGCGGCGCTGTCACGTCGGTGCCGCCCGTGTCGCGCGCGACATCCGACGAGGCGTCGTTGCCGCTGCCGGTGTCGGTGTTCTGCGTGTCGCCGCCACAGGCCGCGAGAAAGAGTGAGAAGGAGAGGGCGAATGCCGAACCAAGGGTAGTGCGCATGCGCGGGAGGCTACTCGACGATGGGGCGCGAGGGCGAGTGCCGGCCGAACCAGCTGCCGTCATCGGCCCATCGACGCGACACCAACGTCGGCGTCCGGGTCGGTAACTTCTCGTCCACGAGTGCGCTGCCGCTGCGGCACGTTCGAACGTTGGCGATGCGCTGCGGATCGCGGATGGATTCTCTCCGCAGCTCACGCGTTACGTTGATGCCTGGTACGCGCAGACCCTCCCATCACCTTCACCACGGTGCCCACTCGCCCCGAACGACACTGCGCAGTGCGAACGGCGAGTGTCGTCCGCACGCGGGCATGCAATGGGTGATCGGCTGCGATCCGCGAGTGCCCCTCTTCGACCGACAGCATCGCGCGTCGATGTGTTCGTGAGGCTGTCGGCCGGGGAGGGGCGTGGTCGCAGCGGACGAAGCGATGGGGAGGGGTCTACGTGCAGCGAGGGGCACGAGAGACGGAAGTCCGATCACGATCACGATCACGATCACGATCACGACCAGAAGTAACGCCTCTTACCCCCGCGACGCCGCCGGCGTGGTCCCCGTCCAGCGCCGAAATGCGCGCGTGAAGTTCGCCACGTCCGAGTAACCGAGCCGCGTCGCGATCTCGTCGAGTGTGAGCCGCCGATCGCGCAGCATCAGCATCGCCTCGCGTTGCCGGATCTCGTCGACCACGTCGCGATACGTCGTGCCGTGATCCGCGAGTCGTCGCTTCAGCGTTCGCGTCGACACATGCATCGCGCGCGCGACCGCTTCGATGCTCGCGACTTCGCCGTCCCGTGGCTGCACGTGTTTGCGCACGGCCTCGACGAATCCGACCGCCGGCGCCATCGCCGCGAGTTCGCGCTCGCACTGATCGAGCGCGAGCTGCATTGCGACCGGGTCCGCGCTGACGATGCGCGTGTCGAGCGTCGCGCGCGTGAGACGAATGCGACTCACGGGCTGATCGAACCGCGCCTCGCCCGGCACCATGTGACGAAAGCGCGACGCATACGCAGGCTCGCTGAACGCGAAGTCCACGTCGGCGCGCACGGGCTCGCCGGTGAGTGCCATCGCGATGTGCTTGAGCCCCGAGAAGATCGCGATCGCGAGGAACTCGTGCAGTTCGCGACCGATCGCCACGCGCTCTTCGAACGTGAACGAAGCGGTCTCGCCGTCTTCGATCAGCGCGAGTCGGATCGCGGTGGTCTTCGTGCTCGCGAATCGCTCGGCCAGTCGCAGCGCTTCGCGAATCGTCGACGCCGTCATCGCCGCGAAGCCGAGGAAGCCATGCCACGAGATGCGCATGTGCAGTCCCACGTGGAACGCGAGACCGGGCTCGCCGGTGAGTGCGATCGCGTTGCGACCCAACCGAAGCGCGATGTCGAGTGGCACGCGGCGCGATGGGTCCGCGAGCGTCTCGTACTCGAGCTGCGTACCGCGCAAGACTTCGTGCGGCGCCACGTCGAAGCGGCGGCAGAGGTCCACCAACTCGCGGAGATAATGCGCGGGGAGGGTGCGGTCGGTGTCGACGGTGGTCATCGCGGATGGCCCGAACTGACAAGTCGCGGACCCGAACGAACCTGTCGCGATCGACGCGGTGTGTCCAGAGTTCATCAAGTCGATCGCGATCGAGTCGACCGAGGAGCAGCACACCATGTCGTTCCAACCGTCCGTCGTTCGCGGTGGGACCGCCGCGGAGATCCCCGTTCGCCGCGTGGATCTGAAGTTCGGCGATGCGCAATCCGAACAGGACTACTACGCGGGCGATCCGCACCTGACCGCCGTGCTCGACGCGCTCTCGACGTTCTTTCCCGACGGCGAGCGTTTCTTCGTCGACTCGGTGAAGCACTACCAGGGCGAGATCACGGACCCGCAACTCGCGGCAGCGGTGACGGCGTTCATCGGTCAGGAGGCGATGCACGCGCGCGCGCACGAGTTGTTCAACGACTTCATCGCATCGCGCGGACTGAACGCGTCGCGCGAAGGGACGGACATCGCGCGCTTCCTTCTACGGCGCGCGAAGAAGGTCTTCTCGCACCGATCGCGTCTCGCCATCACCTGCGCGCTCGAGCACTACACCGCGATTCTCGCCGAGCAGATGCTGTCGAACGACGCGCATCGCGAGCGGCTGCGCGGCAATGCGCGCGAATTGTGGCTATGGCACGCGCTCGAAGAATCCGAGCACAAGTCGGTGGCATTCGATGTGTACGAAGCGGTCGACGGCTCGTACGCGCGCCGTGCGGCGGTAATGCTCCCCGTAACGGCGTTCTTTCTCGGCGCGACGGTGTACGTGTACTTCGCGATGCTGCGTGATCGCGGCGTGCATCGCGATGTGCGCGGGATCGCGCGCGCGATGAACTACCTGTGGATCCGCCCGGGGCTCTTTCGCGGATTGATTCCCGCGTATCTCGAGTACTTCCGCCCCGGCTTCCATCCGACCGATCGCGACACCACGGGTCTCGTCGCGCGGTGGAACGAAGCGCTGTTCGGCGCGGCGGGTTCGATGCGTGCGCGTCTCATGGGTACTCGCGTGCCGCGCAGTGCGGCATAGGCAGAGAGCGATCCAAGCGCGACGGGCCGAGCGCTGAAGCGCGGCCATCGCCAAGCGCACTCGCATCTCCATTGCAGCGCGTTTTTGGCTGCAATACGGTGCGCCTCTTGGCGATGCGTCGACGCAGCGATGTGACTCTTTCCAGACTGCGCCTCGGCGCGATGAGTGCGCTGATGGCATTCACGACGATGGCGTCGCGGGCCGTGGCGTCCCCGGTCGCCGAGCGCATCGCGCTGCATGTCGATGGCGGCGCAGGCACCATGATCACGCCGCAACTCCGCGATCGCGGTGGGTACGACATCGCGATCAGCGCCGCCGGCCGCGTCGGTGTTCGCGTGCTCGGGCCGCTCGAGGTGCATGCCGGCGTGGCCGGGTGGCTGTTTCCCTCACGTCGCGGCGACGGCTCGATCGTCGACTTCTTCGGCGGCTTCGGCATCGATGTTCCCGTCGCTCGAATCGCGCGCCTGGCGATCGGCGCGAGCGCCGGCCTCGCGCTCAGCGACCGCATGCCGCACGCGATGCTCGACGCGAACGCCGCGGTGGAGTTCAACGCGTCGCGCTGGCTTTCGATCGGTCCATCGGTGCGCATCGGTCATGCGTTCTCGCGCGCGCCGGAGGCACCCATCGACGCGACGTTCTGGTCGGCCGGTGTTTCGATGTCGCTTCGCATCCCACCGCCTCTCGCGCCGACGCCCGTCGTCGCGCCGCGCCCGATCGACAGAGATCACGACGGCGTGGCGGACTCGTCGGATCGTTGTGTGAACACCCGAGCCGGCGAGCATCCCGATCCAGAGCGCCCCGGATGTCCGGACGACGACACCGATCGCGACGGCGTGGTCGACCATCTCGACGCGTGTCGTGCCGAGCCGATCGGAGCGCATCCGGATCCCGTCTGGCGCGGATGTCCGCTTCCCGACGACGACGCCGACGGCGTTCCGAATCAAAGCGATGCATGCCCGCTGCAACCACCCGGTGCGTTGCAAGATCGTGCGTGGCTTGGATGTCCGGCGCGCGACGCCGATCACGATGGCGTTCCCGACGACGACGACCTCTGCACGCAGCAAGCGCGAGGAGATCATCCCGATCCCGATCACGCGGGGTGCCCGGATGGCGATGTCGACCACGATGGCGTCACCGATCACACGGACGACTGCCCGCGCGAAGCAATCGGACTCCACATGGATGCGAGCCGTCGCGGATGCCCCGACCGCGACGCCGATCGCGACGGTGTGCCCGACTCGCTGGATCACTGTCCGTCGGTGGCTGGTGCGATCTCTGCGGATCCGACGCGCAATGGATGCGGCGGCGACGTGGTGTTGCGCGACGCGCAGATCGTGACGCGCGCGGCGATCACGTTCGCACGCGGTGGCGCAGCATTGCGAGGCTCGTCGAATGCGGCGCTCGCGGCGGTGGCGTCGTTGCTACAGCGTGCTTCCGACATTCGTCGCGTCGCGATCCGGGTGCGTGTCGATGCGACG
>CBIHQZ010000699.1:0-4472 GCA_966212315.1 uncultured Myxococcales bacterium | reverse complement strand
CGACACCCTCGACGCCGAGCGAGCCCTCGACGCCGAGCACGCCCTCGACACCGACCGCGCCCGCGACGCCCGCGTCGGCCATCCTCCCGGCCTTCGACGCGGCAACCGATGCGCACATCCGCACGCTCGTCGCGCAAGGCGCCGCACGCGGCAACGCGCACGACGTGATGTCGAAGATCGGCGACTCGATCACCGAGTCCGGCAGCTTTCTCTTCGACTGCGGCTTCGGCTGGTTCGATCTCGGCGCGCATCCCGAACTCCGCGCGACGATCGATTACTTCTCCGCGCACCAGCTCGCGGACTCACGCAACTCGCTCAATCGTCAGAGCGAATGCGCCACCGCCGGATGGACCACGGGCGACGCGCTCGCCGGCGGCACTTCGGCGCCGATCTATCGCGAACTCGCAGGCGCGCATCCACAGTGGGCGATCGTGATGTACGGCACCAACGACATGGATCGCTCCGATCTCGCGACGTTCCAGACGAACATGAATCGCATCGTCGACATCATCGAAGCGAACGGCACCGTGCCGGTCATCTCGACGGTGCCCGATCGCCACGACAGCACGCGCGCAGCCGCCCTCGTGCCGCAGTTCAACGCCGCGATCCGCACGATCGCGACGACGCGGCACATCCCGCTCGTCGACTTCAACCTCGCGCTCTCGAGCCTTCCGAGCCAGGGGGTGAGCACCGATGGGATCCACCCGAACTCGTATCAGAGCAACGGCGACGTAAACGCCTGCTACTTCACGAACGCCGCGCTGCAGTTCGGCTACAACATGCGATCGCTCACTGCGATCCAGATGCTCGACCGCCTTCGCAGCATGTACTGATCCCGTTGCGTGCGACTCACCGGGCGCGCACGAGTGCAATGCGCTCGGTCCCGCACTATGGTTCCCCGGCTATGACTGCAACCGACACCACCGATCGCAGCGACGGACTGCTCGCCTGGCAATGGCGGCTCTACACCGGCAACCATCGCGATCGACGCAACCTCACCATCCACGCCATCACGAACCCACTCTTTCTCGGCGGAACGCTGGCATTGGCGAGCGCGGTCGTGAATCCGCTCGGCGCGATCGGCGGGATCGTTGCGATGATCGCCGCAATCGCAGTGCAGGGCCGGGGGCATCGCATGGAACGCGAAGCGCCGGTGCCGTTCCGCGGGCCGCTCGATGTCGTCGCGCGCATCTTCGTCGAGCAGTGGGTGACGTTCCCGCGCTTCGTGTTGTCGGGTGGTTTCGCGCGCGCGTGGCGGGAGTCGGAGAATTCTCGCAGCTAGCCGAGACGCTTACGCGTACGCCCATTCCCTCAAAACCGGAACGCCTGCACCGCACGCGCGAACGTGATCTTCAACCCGATGTTCACGTCCGTCGACAGCGCCCAGTCGGCGCGCACGAATCCTTCGTCGTCGAAGTAGCGCGCATAGCGAGCGTACATCTCGTAACTCAACGTCAGCGCCACCGGCTCGAAGAGCGGGATCGACACGCGCGCGCGGAACCGCACCTGCGCGCTCGGTTGACCGAGCGGATCGCGCCACGCGATATCGAGCGAACTCTCGCCCTCGGCATGATGCGAACCGATCGAGAAGACGTTGCCGGGGCGGAGCACGTAGCCCACGGTCAGCGTCGGCGCGGCCGGATTGCCCGGTGGCGTGAGATCGAGCGGCGTCGCGAAGACTTCCCACGAGAGACCGCCGCCGATGTTGAACGACAGTCGATCGCTCGCTTCGAATCGCAGGCCGATCGTCGGTCGCAATTCGAGGTGGTGATAACGCCGCTGCACCGGTCGCGTGAATTCACTCTCGACGTACGTGTCGATGAACGGACGTGGCCGGTACCACACGCGCCGCGCGGACAAGAGCCCTCGCCACACGCCGGTGCTGCGGCCGGTGATGAGATCGGCCGTCTCGATGGTGGTGACGGGCATGCCGGCGGGCGTGCTGATCGTCGCGCCGTACAGCAGTCGAACGCCGTTCTCGAGACGGTAGAGCGGATGGAACGCGTCGGCGTGGAGTTCGAGATCGAGCCGTCCCGTGGCGCTCGGCGTGCGGGTGAGTTGCGCGTCGGTGAACACGCGATTGTTCGGGTTGTTCACGACGACCGCGCCGAACGTGGTGTCGATGGCGCTGCGGAATACCCAAAGCGTGCGACGCGCGGGATCGAGCGGCGCGCCGAGGAGGGGAGGGTGGTGCGGCCGTGCGAGCCATGCGCCGAGCACGTCGCGGAGTGTGTCGCTCGCCACCGGGAGGTACGGGAATGTCGTGGGCAGCCCGCCGTCGCCGCCTTCGGCCACGAAGTCGATGGTGACGACGCGGTAACGAACGCCTTCGTCGGTGGGGCGCCCATTGATCCGCACGTGCGAGTCTTCGAGCGCCGCGCCGCGCACGAAGAAGCGTCGCGCCTCGGCCGACGAGAGGAACGTGTTCAGCTCCGTTGCTGTCATGCGCGTGACGCGCAAGGGGTTGTCGAACGGCAGTGCGGCCGCCACGTCGAGCGGCGTGATGCTGTCGCGCAACGGGAACCCTGCGCGTGAGTCGACGGCGCCGCGGTTGATGATCGCGACGTCGGCGTGCGTTCGCTCGCGCATCACGTCGAGAAGGAGCGTGGCGAAGCCGGTGCGATCGAGGGGCGTGTCGAGCGGCGCGTTGTGGTTCGGTCGATCGAGTTCGCGACAGAGCCACGCGTGGGTGTCTTCCGCGAACCGGTGGATCTCGTCGGGCACGCGGCCCATGCGCGCGGGACGTGGCTCGGGGCGCGCGATCGCGTCGAGCACGAATGGCGCGGCGTCTTCGACGGCGACGATCTGCGTGATGTGCCCGGGCACTGTGATGGTTCGCACATGGCGCGCGATGCGTCGCACGAGAAGCACGTCGGGGCTCGAGCGGGGCGGGATCGCGTGTGCGACCGCGAGCGCGTCGTCCAGTTCGTGGCCGACCGCGGGATCGTAGATGGCGACGACGTAGCGAGCGCCGGCTGCGCGCGCGGTTGCGGTCGCGACACCGATCGAGAGCGAGGGGTCGACGAAGACCAATCCGTCAGCGCGATCGCGCGCGATGGTCGCGGCGACCGACGGGGTCACTGCTGTGACGATCGCGATCGGGCCGCTCGGCGAATCGATGATCAACGGCGCCGCGTCTCCGCGCGTGCTCGCGCAGATCGCTTCGCCACCGGCCACGCAGCGCACGTTGCCTAGCAGCAATGGCATCGCGTGGGCGTCGAACGCGCGTGCGGCGCGAAGAAGCGTTGCGCGCGGCATCGCGAGGTCGTCCTGATCGAGTGCGAACCCCCGCACGTGCGTTGCGGCAACGCTCGTCGCGAGCGCCTCGGCATCGCGATCGAGCACGAGGCGCGAGAGCGAGGCCGTGCCGAGAAAGCCGCCTGCGTCGATGGCGATCGAAGTGGACTCACCCGCGAGTTGCGCCGCGTATGCCTCGATGCCAGCCGCCTCGGTCGTGTCGCATCGCATCGGCGAGAAATCGCCGGCGAGCGCACTTCCCACGACGACCGATGCGCGCGGCGAAGCGTCGATGGTCGATTGAGCGTTCGCGCCACGCGCGGCCGCCAGCGTCGTCGCACACACAACCCACGCAGCGCACGACGCGCGCGCCGCGTTCGAATGAACTCGCTTGGCGATCAATCGATCGTCGTGAGGCGCGTGCCGCCCGGATAGCCGTACCCGACGTATCGATCGAAGCCCGACACGATCACCATCACGCCCTGCTCGCGATCGTCCGACGTGATCTCGTGCACGCCGTCCTGCTGATGCCCCGGCATGAGATTCATGTTCGCCGGCGCGCCCTGGTCGATGACGGGAAACGAGAGCTGGCAGCGGTACACGACGTAGTTCGGATCGGGACAAGCCGGCTGCCCGACGCGATCGACGCACGCATCGGCGCGGTACCGCGGGCAGTCTGCGAAGGGCAGTGGCGTGCCGTCGAGAATGACCGTGGTGTTCGGGCGCGCGACGATGGTGACGAAGTCGAACGCGTACTTGTTCGGCGTGAGGAACACGTAGTCCTGCCGCCACTGGCGGATCGGCGGGATCATGATGAACGACGGATCGCCGCCCGGAAGCGAACTCGGGATACCCGTGGTGTCCTGCCCGCCGGTGTACGTGGCCATCGCGACCGGACCGTCGGCGTGCACCTCGAAGTCGGTGAATCCGCGCAGCGTGCGGTTCGCGGACGGCATCAGGTCGAACTCGACGTTGCCCGCGGTGAGGTCGGTCGGATCCGACGGTAGCGTCGTCACCACGTGCACCGGCACGGTGCCGGCGTTCATCACGCGATACCATTGCGGCTCGTTCACGACCGCGACCTGACCCCCGGCGGCGCTGACCGCAGCGGTGCGCGACGGCATGTGCGGCACCACGTAGTCACTCGCGATCGTGCGGCGCGGATAGATCTGCTCTTCACCGTGGTCGGCGTAGCCGCTCCGTTCCGAGAGCGTCGTCCACGTCGGCACGTCCCA
>CBIHQZ010000698.1:0-4473 GCA_966212315.1 uncultured Myxococcales bacterium | reverse complement strand
CTTGATCGGGCCGATGCGGATCTCGACCGGGAAGGTGGTGCCGTCCTTGCGCCGCCGCCAGCCGTCGCCCTGCCAGTGCCCTACCCGTCGCGCGACCTCCAGCTCGTGCTCGGGGAGCCCATGGGCGCGGTCTTCTTCGACGAAGAGCATGCGGATGTGATGTCCACGCACTTCGGACAGCGTGTAGCCCTTGATCCGCTCCGCCGCCGCGTTCCACGTCACGATCCGGCCTTCGAGATCGACCAGCGAAATCGCGTGGTCGTGGACGCCGTCGATGATGGCCCGGAGCTGACTCTCCCGAGCCTGCAGATCCTGCGCGGACTGTGACGCATCGGTGTCCACAGAGAGTCCAGCTAGCAGAATCCTGGCCACCGCAAGCTGGCGATCTCGCGCGCAGTGGGCTTGTGATCAGCCGCGAAGGCGGACTCGCATATTCTGCCGAGTCATCTGCGGGGGTGACTTCAGCGAGATCCACATCGCTGAGGGACAGTCCCCCATCTTGAACATCGGACAGATCGTTTCGAAGCTCGATGCACTGCCGTCCCTCGGAGTCGAAAATGTGTCTGACATCGACGCGCGATCGATCGGCGACCAAGAGCTACGCGCGCGTCGCCGACCGCACCGCACAACGCGCCCTCGTCACTTCGTCGGTGCTTTCGGCAACACCATCGTGAACTCGCTTCCACGGCCCGGCCCGCTTCGCACACCGAGTTCGCCGCTGTGCTGGAGCACGATCTCGTGCGCGATGATCAGTCCGAGCCCGTGACGTCCCGAGGGACGCGTTGCGCGCCGCACATTGGTTCCCCGTTCGAAGAGCGCGCTCGCCACCGCGGGGCTCAAACCCTCGCCTTCGTCGCGCACCGTGAAGCGAACCGAGTCTCCGTCGTCGTGCGCTCGCAGCGTCACGGTGCTCTCGCGCGGCGTGTGCCGCACCGCGTTCGACACCAGGTTCGCCAGAACGATCGCGAGCTTCTCGGGATCGCCGAGGGCTTTGCTCGCGGCGGTGTCCTCCGCGATCGTCAGCGTCACGCGCTTCTCGCGAGCGACCGTTCGCTGACCGTCGACCACCCGCTGCAGCAACGCGCGCGGATCCACCGGCACCAGGTGCAGCTCACCGGCCTCGGTTTCGATCCGAACCAGATCGAGCAGTTCGTCGACCAGGGACCGCAGTCGCTCCGTGTCGTCGCGCGCCGTCGTCACGACCTCGCGCTGCGCGTCGGACAGCGGCCCGGTGGAAGCCTCGAGCAGCAAGTGCGTCGCCATGCGAAGCGATGTCAGCGGCGTCTTGAACTCATGGCTGACGGTCGCGACCATGTCGCTCTTGAGGGCGTCGATGCGACGCAGCCGCGTGACGTCCTGTGCGACCACGAGACAGCGCGACGAATCGCCCGCTCCCTCGTGACGGAGCGTCGTGGCGCGCACGAGGTAGAAACGCTCGCCTCGTGAGGGATCGCTCCAGGCCATCGCATCCGCGAGACTGCGAGGAGCCGCCACGGTCCCGTCGCGAAGTGTCCGGTCGCGCGCCTGCAGGAATTCGATCGGGATGCGCACGTCCGCATCGCGCAGTTCCGCCGCGCTTCCCGCGCGCAGTCCGAATGCGTTCTCGGCCGCCGCGTTGGTGAGCAGGATGTCTCCGTCGCCTTCGATGACGACCACCGGGTCGAGGAGACACTGCACGGTGCTGTTCGCGAGATCCTGGGCGGCGAGCAACTCACCCAGCGAACTCTCGCGATACGTGCGAAGGCGCACCACCATGCGGCGAAACGAATCGTAGAGATCGTCCAGTTCGCGCATACCGGGATCCGGGACGTTCACTTCCAGATCGCCTTGTCCGATGGCGCGCGCGGCCGATGCGAAGCGCTGCAGCGGCGCGACGAGCCCACGCGGGAGGCGCCAGAGATACGCGAGGGCGACGACGATCGCGACGAGGCACACACCGACCGTGAGCGTCATGCTGCGTCGCGCGACACGCTTCGCTTCTCGATCGGCCGACACCATGCTCGCGTGGTTCATCCGCTCGACGCGACGCACCGCTTCCTCGACGCGCCCGTAGCGCGGAAGGATCTCGTGCATGTAAGCGTCCCGGCCCGGCGATCCCGCGGCGGCGTCGATACTGCCGATGTAGGCCCGGTAGTGCCGGTCGATCTCGTGCACCGCTTCGCGTTCGCCGGGCAGCGTGATGTTGTGCGCCTCGACCTCGAAAGCCCGCGCGAATTCCGCCCGACTGGTCGCCATGGTCGCCGAAGCGAGGTCGCTGCGAGCGTTCGACTCGAAGCGCGAAGCCGCATCGATTCGCCCGAGTGCGTCGTGCATCTGCTCGCACGCGATGACCGAGCGGTAGTTCTCGCGCAGGGTCGTCCCGACGGCGCTTCCGAGTGTCGTCAGCGAAACGATCGCGGTGATGGACACCACCACCAGCATCAGGACGATCACGACGAGCCCCGAGGTCAGGCGCGCGCGCAGCGATCGGTTCGACGTCATCGCAGCCCGTAGCGTTCGCGCTTGCGATACAGCGTGGATGGATCGACGCCGAGTGCTGTCGCCGCCGCGTCGAGCGTCGGATAGCGCGCGAGGACGTCGGCGATGTGACGCCGCTCCGCCGCTTCGAGCGAGTCGCTCGCGTCCCCGCGGGCCGCGCTGGTCGGTGCGGCGGCGCGTGCCTCCTCGGGGAGCAGGTCGGGCGTGATGACATCGCCCTCCGCGATGATCACCGCGCGCTCGAGCACGTTCGCGAGTTCACGGATGTTGCCCGGCCATCGGTATGCGGTGAGCGCTGCCAGGCTTTCGCTCGAGAGCGTCGGCACGGTGCGACGATGCTGCACGGCGAGATCCACCAGGATCGACTGAGCGAGATCGGCGATGTCTTCGCGACGGTCTCGCAGCGCGGGCAGGGTGATCGAGAAGACGTCGAGTCGATAGAGCAGGTCTTCGCGAAACGTACCGGCCGTCACCGCCGCGCGGAGATCACGATGGGTCGCAGCGATGATGCGCGCCTCCGCACGGCGCGGCTCGGTGTCGCCGACGCGCACGTACTCGTGCTCTTCGAGCACGCGCAGGAGTTTTCCCTGTGCATCCTTCGGCAGGTCGCCGATCTCGTCGAGAAACAGCGTACCCGTCGAGGCTGCTTCGACGTGGCCGGCCCGCGCGCGATCGGCACCGGTGAACGCGCCCTTCGCGTGGCCGAAGAGTTCGCTCTCGATGAGCGTCGGCGCGATCGCGGCGCAGTTCAATGTGACGAACGGCCGCTCACGACGATCCGAGAGTGCGTGGATATGCCGCGCGAGCACGCCCTTGCCCGTACCGGTCTCGCCGAGCAGCAGTACGGTGACATCGGACTTCGCCCCGCGCGTCGCAATCGCGATCGCTTTCTGGAACGCGGGGCTCTTGGTCTCGAACCGGCTCCGGACGCCGCGGGCCGACGACTGCTTCAGTTCGTGCAACTCCTGTCGCACGCGCGAGTCGTCCAAGACCTTGTTCACCGTGTGGAGCACCTGCGCCGGGCTGAACGGCTTCGGCAGGTAGTCGATTGCGCCCGCTCGCATCGCGTCGACCGCGTTGTCGATCGTCGCGTACGCCGTCATCAGCACCACCGCTGTTCCAGGGGCGTCATGCTTCATCGCCGTGGTCGTCGCGATACCGTCCATCTCGCCGAGGCGGAGATCGACGAGTGCGAGATCGGGCGGCGAGCGGCGCGTCGAGGCAATCGCCGCTTCGCCACTGTCGACCACGGTGACGCGGTAACCCGCGCCTTCGAGACACACACGGAGCAGCGTGCGAATGCTCGCATCGTCGTCGACCACCAGAATGCGAGCGCGCGCGTCGTGCGTCATGGCGAAGCCTGTCCCGCGAGCGTACGCCCGTCGTGCGGCGGTTTCGACGATGCGCGCGCGTGCAATCGGTCGAGATCGATGTCGGCGGAGGCTCCATCGGCGAGCACCCACTCGGCCGCGCCGAGTGACGCCAGCGCCTCGGCCATCGGTGCGGGACGCCAGTCGCACGTCATGATCGCGAACGCACGCGTCGCCGACTCGCGGAGATACACAGCGGGTGGTGCAGTCCCGGTCAGCGCGAGCGCGAAGACGAGGACCGCCGGCTCGACGTTCATCGGCATCACCGCCGTCGGCGCCGAGACCAGAATGGCCTTCCGAAGAAACTCGCCGCGCAACGACGCGACCGGGCGCGCGTCCGCATACAGCGCGATGCGAGCCAGACCGTCGTGCGCGGACGGCGCATCACTCGAATCGTCGCGCTGCAGTGCGAGCGATGCGCGATAGCCACGGACCGCTGCATCGTCGTCGCCGGCCAACTCCGCGCGGAGCCCCTCGTATGCGAAGACGTCTGGATCGAGCGGTGATGCCGCATAGGCGCGTGCGAGCGGCCTTGCTGCGTCGCGCGGATTGCCGTTTGCGATCGCCTCGCGGACAGCGTCGATGGCCGCGGCGAAATCCAGCGAGGCCAGATGCGACGGCAGAT
>CBIHQZ010000697.1:0-4475 GCA_966212315.1 uncultured Myxococcales bacterium | reverse complement strand
GCGCCCGGAAGGCGGGCACGAAGCCCTTCTCACGCGCACGCCGAAGAGCTTCGATCAGACGGTGGCGGGTCTCGACATGATCACGCGGCTCAAGCGTTACGGCGTCGAACTGCACACGAGCACCGTCATCACGAAGCGCAATCTCCCGCACATGGCGGAGATCTACCGTTTCCTTCGAGCCCACGGTGTCGATCAGGTCGTGTTCAACGTGATGCAGGCGAATGGTCGCGCGAACACGTACTTCGAGCAGATCTTCCCGACGTACACGGAGATCGCCACGACGGCGAAGCAGTTCCTCGACGAACAGGGCGTGCACGAACGTCAGGTGATGGCATTTCTGGTCGACATCCCGCTGTGCACGACCACCGCGCTACCTGACTTCAACCGCGGGTTCGTCGAAGCCTACGCGCACTACGAGCCACCGAACGCCGTGCACGACGTTCTTCCGCTCGACGACATCGATGCCCGACGCGGTGGGCCTGATGGGCAGCTCGTTCAGATTCGTCGCGCCGACCTCGACGACTCCGAGCGAAAGAAGCGGCCCGAATGTTCGGACTGCCGCCACTTCGCATCGTGCGAAGGCGTGTGGTCGAACTACCTTCGCCGGTACGGCTGGGACGAGTTCGTGCCGGTCCGCGCGTCGTCATCGAACGACGATCAATCGTCGTAATCAACGCAGCTCTCGAACGCTACTTGACCACTGGAAGTCCGCGCCGGCCGTCTGCGCTCGGCTCGCGGCGCTCGCTCGTCGGCACCGCGAGCCTTCCGGGACCGACGAACATGCGTCGGAGTTCCGGATGCGCGTCGCTCGACGCCGCCGCGTTCCGCGCGATGAGCTCGTCGCCGCCGAATCGCGCGAGGTACCACGCATCGACGCCACTGCATCGAGCTCGCGAAGGACATCCGTCGCACACCGCGCCGTAGGCTCGCGGACCGTCCATGAGCGCGACCGACGCGAATGGCCCGAGAAGGCAGAGGGGCGCACCTGCGATCCACGCGGGGATGCGCCGCTTCAACGCGCCGTCGATCGCTTGCAGCGCGGACGGAAGGGCGATCGCGAGGCGCGGCACGACGCGATCGGTGAGTTCGCTCGCACGACCGGCAACGCGCGGGACCCACACGCACCACGCAGCGATTCCGTGTGAACCGAGCAGTCGCGGGAGATCGTTGATGACCCGGTAGTTCGAGCGCGTGAGCACCGTGCTCGCGACCACCGTGAGTCCAACCGCTCGTGCGGCGTCGATGCCCTCGAGAGCTGCTGCGAAGCTTCCCTCGATGCCGGTGTGGAAGTCATGCGCCGGGGCCTCGGCCGCGTGCAGGGACACGTGCACGTCGGTGAGTCCGCCCTTGGCAAGCGCCGATGCGAAGCCAGGCTCGGCGAGTCGGCGGGCGTGCGTCTGGACCCCGACCCGCGCGAATCCGGCGGCGCGCGCGGCGACGATGGCTTCGAGCAACAGCGCAGAGCCCGTGGGCTCACCGCCGACGAACGTCACCTCGTCGTGGCCGCGAGCGGACTCTGCGCCGAGTGTCGCCACCAACGCGTCGGGCTCCAGAGGCGCGAGTTCGGGCGCGCCGTGGAGCCCACAGAAGATGCATTCGTTGTCGCAGGAATCGAGAAGGCGGACGACGACGCGACCGCGTACGTCGGCAGGCACGATCAGGTGACGGCGAAGACCGCGCGCGGGAAGCGTGCGGAGCGCTCGTGAATCGTGAGGAGTGCAGGAAGCGACGCCGTCTCCGCGTGGTGCGCAACAGCCTCGAGCAGCGCCATCGCGCCGAGCCCTTCCTCTTCACTCGTGGCCACGTCGCCGCGACCCACATTGTGCAGCGATACGGTCAGCGGGCCGGCGCTGCGGATGCCGTTGGTGCCCGCGATGCTCTGGTCGTGTCGATGCAAGTCGACCTGGAACTCGCGACCTGCACTCGTGGCGAGTACGACCGGGATCGCGCCCAGCTTCATCGGGTGCACCGCGACGACGCGGTACGAGCCGACGAATCCCGCGGCCATGATCGGCGCGAAGAGCGCGGCCGTCTTCGCGTCGAGGGCGCTCTCGCCGTTCGACTCGACCGGCGACACGGGCTGCTGACTCGCCTCGCCTCCGTTGTTCTCTCTCGCATTCGAGTGAGCGCTCGAACCCGTGGAACTCACGAGGACCGCGGCAGCGCTCGCGACACCGATCGTCGTAAGGACTTCGCGGCGGCTGACAGACTTGTTCTCGTCGCTTCGTGACATTGGCTTGGCTCCTGCGGGCAGTGGCGCGTGCACGCGAAAGAAAGGCTATCGACTCCTATGAAACCCCGTCAAGTACGCGATCGACCGTTCGACCAGTACGGGAAGGTGCGACCCGCAGCACTCAGAGCGTGCCGCCGGTGTCCCGGCGCGTCAGCGGACGGAGCAGATCTTCCGGCTTGATGAGCCACGGCGGCTCGGGAACTTCCTCGAGTTCGTAGAATCCGCCGCAAAAAACCGAATGCGGGCACGTTTCGCACACCGGTTTGCGGGTACGTCGCTCGGCGAGGTACTCGGCGAGATTCACATCCTCGTTGTTCACGAAGATCATGTGACGCTGGAGTTTTGCCAGATCGCCCATCATGTGCTGCTCGTAGCCGGGCATGAAGCAGAACGGGAGGTTGATGACCTGGAACTTCATCCGGTCTTTCCACCGGTCGATCACGCGCATCGCCTGATCCGCCGCGGCCTGCGTGTCGGGCGCGATCCACTTCGTGGCGCGGCCGAACGGCGTCAGGAACTGGATGTTCATCCAGCGCAATCCGAGGTCCCAGCAGAGCTGCGCGAGCGCTTCGATCTTGTCGTGATTGCCCTTCGTGACCGTGATGTTCATCCCGAGCTCGACGCCCGGCGGCGCGTGCGCGAGGCAATTGTGAATGCCCGCGGTGGTCTGTTCGAACGCTTCCGCGACACCCACCTGCTGCGCGTGGCTCTGCGCGTCGGGCCCGTGCACGCTGAAGAGCAACGTCGTGAGTCCCGAGCGAACGAGCTTCTTCGCGAAGTCTTCGTAGAAGCAGAGCCGCCCGTTCGAAGTGACGTTGACCCGCTCGTAACCGATGCTCCGCGCGTAACGAACGAGGCCCACGAGCTCCGGGTTCATCGTCGGCTCGCCGCCGTCGAAGTCGACCATCTTCACGCCCATCGCGCGGTACTTGTCGAGATGCTCGCGCTGTCGTTCGGGATGGCCGTCGAACTGCGTGCGCGTGCCCACCGCACAGAAGGTGCAGTGATTGTTGCAGACGTAGGTGACGTTCATGATCACCTTCGTCGGGCCGTTCATCGCCGCCACGCGCTGGTCGAAGGTCCACTTGAACTTGCGCAGAAGCTCAGACGAGACGAGCGCGCCGGGCTGACTCGGCGCGGTCTGGAAGAGCGGCCCCCAGTCGCTCACAACAGGGAGCGAGCGCCCCCGCGCTAGATCGGTGCCCGGAAGTGGCGTCGCGAACTGCACGGCGGGGAATGCGCCGAAGCGTTCGTACAGATCGAGCGCGAATGCGAGCGTGCCGTTCACTTCCTCGGCGGTCTCGCCGGGGAGTCCGATCATGTAGTGGATCATCATCGGAACGCCCGCGCGGTGTGCGTTCTCCGCGGCGCTCACGATGGCCGCGAGGTCGAGGCGCTTCTTCACCACCTCGGTGACCACGCGCTGCACGCCGGACTCTGCGCTCACGCTCAGTGTGGCGACTCGGCCGCGCATCTTTTCGCAGTGCGCGGGCTCGAGATAATCCGCGCGCATGCCGTTCGGGCAATCGAACTTCACATCGAGCGCCGCGACTTCGTCGAGGAACGTGTCCCAATGGCGCTCGTTCACATTGATGAGCTCGTCGAGCACTTCGAGCCGTGTCGCGCCGTGCTCGCGCACCATGGTCTGGAGATACGCGCGCAGTCGATCCGCGCCGTAGCGTCGCTGTGTCTTCGGCGTCGCGAGATCGCGTCCGGGATTCGAACTGCAGTGCGTGCAGACGAACGGACAGCCACGCGACGTGACCATCGGAATCGTTCGGCCATCGATCGGAAAGGCCCACGCACCGCGGCCAAGCTTTGCGACGACGCGAGCGTGGAATCGATCGTAGGACGCAAGATCGACGAGGTCCCATGCCGGGAACGGGAGCGCGTCGAGCGTGCGGACTTCTTCGCCGTGCACGACTTCGCGCGAGCGTGTGCCGCCTGCGTCCGCGTCGAGCAGTCGCGGCACCGAGACTTCGGCTTCGTACTTCACCCACGCATCGATCTCGGGGTAGCTCGCACTCACCGCTTCGCCGGCGGCTTCGACGTAGTGCTGGCCCGACTGGTAGCAATCCGCGAGCAGCACGTACGCATTCGGAGCCAGCGCACGCAGCCCCTCGAGCAAGGCACCGAGAACGTCGTCGCGCGCGGGCGGACGATGGAACGGCGTGTACGCAACGACGATCGCGTCGAGACCGCCGATGGCGTTCTTTGCGGCCGTCGCGTGCGCGAGCGTCTC
>CBIHQZ010000696.1:0-4480 GCA_966212315.1 uncultured Myxococcales bacterium | reverse complement strand
CGTGGCCCTGCGTCGCGAAATCGATCTCCATGTCGTGGTTGTCGCGGAGGTGCAGATGCCGGTGCATCTCGGGTGCGACGTGCACTTCGTCGAACCCTTCGCGAATGACCTCGAGCGCGCGCGACTCGGGGAGGGGAACCAGCGGCGGCGGTTCGCGATGTTGCGGCGCTGCGCATGCGCTCGAGGCCATTGCGATGACAGCGGCGATCGACGCGAAGCGCATCGGACGACGGACAATCTTCGGTTCAATCGACATCGAAACCCCATGAGGCCAGCGCGTCGGGCCCGTTGAAATGTTCGAACCGCGCGCTCGCGATGACGCGACGCACGCATGTGGTGAATTCCGCCGGCCCCGGGCCGCTCACGCGCGCCGCCGTCGGTGCGCCGCTGCTCTGGATTCGCAATCGCACCGAGACGTGCCCGTGACCGCCGGTCGCCGCCGCGCAGTTGCTCAATCGCGACATCAGCGGATGCATGCCGGCCGCGATCTGCCCGGGCTCGAGACCCATCGGCCCCGAACCGCCCGAACCCTCGCGCATGTCGTAGTTCACGTTTGCTTGCGTGCCTACGTTCTCGCTCAGCATCGGCCCCGTCTCGGTCATGCGCGGTCGCTGCGCGGGGACTTCGTCGTCGCCGCCGCTCGGATCGTCGCCCAGCGCGAGATCATCCGCGGTCGCCGCTCCCGGGTCGCTCGCCCCTCGATCGATCGATGCGTGCGCCCCGATCGCCGTCGTGCCGCCTCGCGAGGCCACCGCGTTGCGGGCGCCGCGTCGACCCCGTCGTCGCCGCGGGGTGGGACCGGTTGCCGCATCGGCGCTCGACACCGCGACGTCAGGCGGGGCTGCCGCGGGGGGATGCGAACACGCCGCCGCACCCCCGATCAGGAGCAGCACCGCGATCCTCGTTCCGGACGGCTCGTTCGCGCGCATCGAAAGCCTGCGATTCAAGCGCGATTCGTTGACCGCGACGGGTGTGTGTGTACCATGCGCGCACTGTGAAAGCCTATCGAAAGTTCGTTGCGTTCGCGGTCGTCTGCACCGCTGCGAACGTCGCGTCCGCGCAGTCCGCGGAGGGGGAAACCCCGTCTGCCTGGCCCACGTACCCGAGCGAGCGACACATCATCGGTCGCTTGATGGGAGGCGCGGGGCTCCGACTCAACGATGCGTACGGTGCAGGGCTCAACACGCCGCCGTACGTGCTGGTCGACGGGCAGTTCCTCTTCCTGAACGCCGGGAACATCCACATGGGGCCGACCGTCGGCGTCCATCTCGGGTTCAACAGCGGCCACGCGGACGGCGTGCAGACGGGCATCGTGCCGGGATGGAGCGCGCACTGGCGACTCGCGCGTCCGTTCGCGCTCACCGCGCGCTTCGGTCTCCCGATCGTGATCACGCGCGGGCTCACGACCACGCAGGCTGTCGACGATCCGCGCAACAACAGCTCGGTGATGTACACGCCCGCGCAGGCGCCCGTCGGCAGCACCACCGAAGTCGGACTCGGATTCGAGCTCGGCGTCGGCGGGATCTACTACATCACGTCGGGCATCGGCGTGACCGCGGAGATCAACGGCGGCCTGTATCTCGGCAACTCCTTCTACACATTCCCGTACGTGGGCGGGGCCGTCGGCCTCGTGATCGACTACGAGCTTCTGCCATGAGCCATCCCGCCCCCGTTTCGTTCTGGAAGCGACCTCTCGCGCGCCTCGCGGCGATCGGCTTCGCGAGCTTGTTCATCATGGCGCCCACGCCCGGCAACGTCGGCGGATGTTCGGGCGGCGGCGGATCGACACCGGTCGCTGCCGGCTCGCAACCGTCACAGACGCCCGAGTACATGTACTTCGATCGCGGCATGTGTTCGGGGTTCTGCTGGCGTCTCTACGAGTGCGGGGTGCTCTGTCAGGCGCTCAATCCCGCGCACCCAACGTATCCATCCGACTGTGATCACCAGCCGGAACTCGCGTTCGCGCAGTGCGTTCGCGCGGAATTCGTTCGTGGTCCGGACGGCAGCATGATCCAGCCGCTCAACACGCAGTTCTTCGGCCTCGGCCAGTGCCCCCACCAGTGCCCTTCGGGTCAGTTCCAGACCGCGTACGAGTGGGACGTGCAGGCGTGCAGCGACGCGATCCAGACCCGCAGTTGCTCGTCGTCGGGTGGCGGATCGATCGGAACGACCTTCATGGAAGGCGTCTCCGAGTGCACCAACATCTGCCAGTGACCGAACACGAAAGCTCACCAGGAATACTTTCATGAAGCGCGCACTGACCATCGGCCTCACCGGACTCGCCCTCACGGGATGCGCTGTCCTTTCCTCGAACGACGAGTTCCACGCGTACCGGGCGTTCCGTCACGAAACGAATTCCGATCGACGCACCGCGCTCGGCGGCGAGTACCTGCAGCACTATCCGAGCGGTCGCTTCCACGCGAACGTTCAGGCCGAGATCGACCGCCAGGAGGAAGACTTCTGGGAGGAGCGACGATCGACGCTCACGGGATTGCATGCCTATCTCGAGTCGTTCCCGAGGGGCGCGCATGCTGGTGAAGCGCGCGCACGCGTCGACGCGTACGAAACCGAGCGACGTCGTCAGTTCGATGCGCAGCAGGCGGCAGATCTCGCCGAGCGCGAGCGCCAGGCTTCGGAGCGTCGCGCGTCGAACGAACGACAGCGACTCTTCGCGCGCAACACGATCTTGTTCTGGCTGCGTCAGTTCGGGTCGATCGATGGATGGGGCGAGCCGATCCCCGTCGTCGCGCAGCGCAATCCCGACTTCAACACCGCGTTCGGCGGCGAGCCGGGCCCGGTGTGTCGCGCGGGTCGATGCCGTAAGGCCTTCCAGACCGATTTCTTCGTACCGCAGCCCGGTCGTTCCGCGATTCCGCGGCGCCTCTCGCTCTCACTCGACCTGCTGCTCCGCGAGCGTCGCATCATGCAGGCGCAGCTCGTGATGCATCGTCGTGGACTCTCGGTCTGGTACGAGTGCGAGACGCAGGGCTTCTGCGATCCGAGTGATGCCGAAGCGCGTCAGCGTTCGGTGCACTGGTCGATGGATCAATTGAAGGGCATCGTCGCGCTCGCGTTCCCGGAGGCGCGCGAGACTCCGCCCGAACTGATCGGCCCGGAGCCGGAGATGGAAGGCGCCGAGGACGACACCGCCGCTGCGGAGCAGGCCGCAGCGCAGCCGGCGCCGCTGATCCCGCCCCAGCCGCTCGGCGTGCAGTGGTCGTACATCGTGGGGTGCGGGTCGCTCGGTGGCGCGCAGATCACGATCCCCGAGAACGCGAACCCCGCGGGGTGGGCGGACACGACGGGCAATGCGACTCCGTCGCGCTCGTGCCTCCGTATCGATGCCTACTCGGCGCCCGACATCGAGGGCGTGTCACAGGACGAAGGTCTGCGCGTGTCGTGGATTCCGGCGTCGGCGCTTCCGAGCGCGGGGCGTCGTCCGGCGCGACCTGCTCGTCCCGCGCGCCCTGCTCGACCTGCGCGTCCCGCGGCGCACTGAAGTCCCTGCCAATGCGTGGGATGCGCCGACCGAGACGCTCCCGCTCGTCACGGCGACCCACTCGCCACCGCCGCATCCCCTTTCGCAACGACACCGCCGCTCGCCCCCACCGCGCGGCGCAACGGTATGGCGCCGGCATGAACTCCTTCTCGAGGTGCGGAGGCGGATGTTGCTACCGAGCACGCGGACGAGGGTGGAAGGCGCCGCGCTTGCAGCAGCGGAAAAAGCTCGGTGAGCTGAGGAGGACCGCGCCATCCGGTTGGAATCCCTGCCAATAAATTGGCGGGCTACCGTTGGGATGTCGGCCTTCGCCGACGCGGGAGGAGAGGCGCGCGTGCTGCGCGAGTGCCGACCGCGCGGAGGGCCATCCGGTTGGAATCCCTGCCAATAAATTGGCGGGCTACCGTTGGGATGTCGGCCTTCGCCGACGCCGGAGGAGAGGCGCGCGTGCTGCGTGATCGGTCGTCGCTGGTGAAGTTGAATGCGGTGTTTGCGAAGTCACGCGCAACAGATTACCGGGCTTCGCACGTGGTCTTCTCGAACTCGGACAGCAGCGAGTGTTCTCCGTAGTGCCGCGCCTGGTTGCGCACGTATCGCTGAATGCGCCGATGTCCGCGTGGGCAACGGCGATCGCACCGTACGATCCCTGCCACTTGAAGAACGCGCCCGGCGCGAACTCGTGAGTCATCAGACACGAGCTGTAGCCCTTGGCGGCCTGCGCGACGTCCGAGATCGAGCATGCGGCCTTCATTCCGATGAGCGCGTGCGTATGGTCGACCGTTCCGCCGATCGCGATCGGGGCACATCCGAGTTCACGGCACTTTGCGGCAATCGCCGCGTGCATTCGCGGGAGCACCGCTGGCGGGAGCAGTGGCAACCGATCCCACGTCGACCAGATGAAGTGCACGGCTACCTGGATGTACGGCGCAGGCATGAACGCCTTCTCGGGGTGCGGAGGCGGATGTTGCTACCGAGCACGCG
>CBIHQZ010000695.1:0-4491 GCA_966212315.1 uncultured Myxococcales bacterium | reverse complement strand
CGCGCAATCGCGCGGTGCGTGAGCGCGCACCCGCTCGCAAGGAGAGGCGCAGCGGCCACGAGTGCGAGTACCCGTGCAGTCGGTACGGTCATCAGGATTCCCATGAACAGAACGAGAGAGAGAGAGTACCTCGGCCCTCATCGCCGCGGGGGACTACCGAGTCATGGCGCGACGAAACGGAGAAGATCGGCGCGGGTCACGATTCCCACCATGTCGAGGCCGCGGGTCACCAGCACCGCGGGTCGACGTTCGAGCATGCGCGCCACCGCGACGACGGGCGTGTGCGGGCCGATCTCCGGAAGCGGATCCGCCATTACGTCGCGCACGCGAATTTCTTCGAGCTTGCGCCGACCGCCGAGTAGCAGATCGACCACCGCGCGTTCGCTCACGGCGCCGATCGCAACGCCGTCGAGGAGCACCGGCAGCTGCGAGATGCCCCGCTTGCGCATTAGCTTCACCGCATCGCCGAGGGTCTTGTGCGCGGCGATCGTGGTCACTTTCTTCTGCGCGATCTCACCGACCTCGAGTCCGTGCATCGTCGCGGGCGCGCGCGTCTTGCCGCTGGTTTCGCGTCCGTAGCGCTCGCGACGGATCGCGTGCAGATCGCCGAGCAGCGCGCTGGCGGTCTCCATCTGTCCGGCACCGCGACCGACGATGGTGATGTCCTTCGCGAGATCGGTTTCGACGATCGCAACGTTGAGCGTTCCGCTCACGGCCAGCGGCGACGCTGCATCGACCTCGATCGGCGCGACCGAAGCTGTATCCGCGGAGAGCGACGCAATCGAGCGGATCACCTTGCCGCGCTTGCGCGCAGCCTTGATGGCCTTCGCAGACACACCACGGATGCCGCGCACGTCGACGTCGCGAATGGTGATAGGCCGCTGCATCAACGCGTTCGAGAGGATGACCACCTTGCTCGCCGCGTCCCACCCGTCGATGTCCTGCGACGGATCGGTCTCCGTTACCCCCATCTTTCGCGCCTCCTCGAGCACGTCGGCGAACTCCGCGCCGCTGGTCTCCATGCGCGACAAGATGAAATTGCACGAGCCGTTCATCACGCCGCGAATCGCGCTGACGCGATTGCCGACGAGGGCATCGCGAACGAGTTCGATGATGGGCACCGCGCCGCACACCGAGCCGCCGTACTTCAACGCGACGCCGCTTCGTTCCGCGAGCGCGGCGATCTCGCCGAAGCGCAGAGCGAACGGCCCTTTGTTCGCGGTGACCACATGCTTGCCGCGTCGCATCGCCTCGGCGATGTGCGTAACGCCCGGTTCGCCGTGTTCGATGTTGGTCGGCGTGACCTCGACGACGATGTCGCTCTCGACATGGTGAATCGCCTGCTCGCCATTCCACGCACGCGCGATGGGCGAGCGTTCCGCGACGATGGCGCCCGTCTTCTCTTTCGCCGCCACGATCTTCGCGAGATCGAGTCCATTCGGGTCGTACGCGGTGCCCGATCGATCCGTGATGGCCACCACGCGGAACGGCATCTCGCGATCGTCCGTGACGGGACGATGAAGGGCTTTCGCGAGGCCGCGACCGACGACGCCGAAGCCGATGATGTGAACCCGAAGTACCGATGCGGAGGCCGATGCCGAGCTGGCACCGCGTGCCCGAGTCGCGCGCTGTTTCATACGAGGTGCGCGATGGTAGCGCGGATGGTCGGCGCGTCGGAGCTTGCTGTGCGGACGGGCTGCAAACCTCGAGATGACGTCCAGGGGGTGACCGAGCGTTGGCACGGACACAGCCTGAGGTCATGCCCTTCCGTACGAGTCACACCGCAGTCGCTTCGATCACGCTGCTCACGCTCGCCGGTGCCGCGGCATCGTGTCGACTCACGCCCTTCGCAGGGGGCGAGCCCGACGACCGCGAGGTCACTGCCGTGAGCCGTGTGCTCGTGGGGGATCCTGTCGAACGCGCGCGCGCCGAACTCGTGACGCCGCTTGCGCCGGCAGCGACCACGGTCGAGTCGGTTACGCCCGTTGCTGTGCCGGCCGACACCTCTGCGACGACGAGCGCGCCGTTCGCGCCGACTGCTCGAGGTGGAGGTCCCGTCGATACGTCAGCGCAACCGACGGCTCGCGGCGGTGGTGAACAACCCACGGCGCAACGCGCGCAACAACCCGCCGCGAACGACGGTCGTCCCGCCGATGCGCCGCCTGCAAATCTTCCGGCCTCCGACCCATTCGCTGGCTCGCCGGGACGCCCCGCGGATGCCCCGCCGGCTTCGGGAGCCGCAGCACCGGCTGCGGTCGAAGCTCCGTCCGCGCCCGCTGGAGCGTCCTCGGCGTCGACACCGCCGCCCTCGCCCACGAGTGCAACCGTTGCTTCGCCGAGCGCGAACAGTGCACCCGCGGGGACTGACACCGCGGCCGCGACTGCGCCCTCCGCTGCCGCTGGTTCGGGCCCGAGTACGAGTACGAGTCCGCCGCCGAGCGCCAGTGGATCGACGGCAACGGCGCGCAACGGATCCTCGAACGCGTCGGCGAATCCTCGGCGTTGGATGAATCGTGGACCGAGCGGAACGCCGGTGAGCGGATCGACCCCGACGGGCGCACCGCCGGCGTCGTCCGCGCAAGCGAGCAACGAACCCGCCTCGCCCGAGCCGGTCCGCGAGACGCCCGTGACACTCACCACACAGAACGCAGCCACCGTTGTAACGCCGCCGACGCATCCGGGAGAGCAACCGGTGCTCGTCGCACTCGACGATCGCTGTGACGATGCGCCGCCCGCGTGTGCCGTGGATGGCGATCTCGCGAGCGGCTACGGATGGTCGCTGTGCGTGAAGTCGCGCGCGCATTGCGACGCGAACGAGCCAGAGCGTCGCACGACACAGATCGACAGCGGTGCGGTGAGCAGCGCATTGCAACAAGTGGAATCGCAGCACGCATCGGACGTCGCGCGCGAACACACGATCGTCGCGGCGTCGCGCGAACACGCGGTCGCACTGCTCCGCGATGGGCCCGGTGAAGCGCGCTACACGCAGGCGCTCATCGTCGATCCGCCCGAGGGCACGTCGATCACGCTTGCTGCGTCGTTGCCGTATCAACGCGTCGCGTGGATCGACACCCGTCGCGATGCCCACAGCATCGAGGCGCGCACCGCCCTCTCGGACGAGCTGAAGAACCGCGGCATCGCGTTCGCGGCCATCACGCCCCACGATGTGAGTACGCGTGCGCGCGGCGAAGCGATCACTCGAGCACTCGCGTGGCTGCGTGTCGGCGACGATGCCCGGGTTTGTCCGAGCGAGAACGAACGCGCGACGACGCAGCGAGTGACGGTTCGATGCAACGACGCGCGTGTTGCATCGCGAACCACACCGTCGCCGTGATGACCATCAGCGCGAGGCCTCGAGGCGACGCGCACGTCTCGACAATAAGCCCGCGTCCCATAACGTTTGCTCGGTCGCCGCCAGCGCATGTGCGGCGAGAGAGGATTCGCGCGATGGCTCACGAGGGATATCACGAACCGTACGAGAAACTCACCGAGCACACTCGCGAGATGCACCGCGCGATCTTGTCGCTGATGGAAGAACTCGAAGCGGTGGACTGGTACTACCAGCGCGCGGACGTCACGGAAGATCCGCAGCTCAAGGCGATCCTTCTGCACAACGCGCACGAAGAGATCGAGCACGCGATGATGACGCTCGAATGGATCCGCCGCAGCGATCCGAAGTTCGACGCGAACATGCGTGAGTACCTGTTCAAGCAGGGGAGCATCGTCGGCAACGAAGCCGCGGCGACCGGCAAGGCCGCCGCACCCGCGGGCGAAGCACCGGCGTTGCCATCGTCACCGATCGAACGCGCCGCTGCGCGCCCGATGCCACGTCGCACACTGGGTTCGTTGCGGGGAGGAAAGTCCGAATGACCATCCAACCGATTCTTCCGACCGGTCTCCCCGAAGAGATCGTCGAGCGTTTGAACAATGCGGTCGTGCAGACCGCGCAGCACGGTCTCACCGCGCGTCGCTTTCTCGACTTCGAAGGCCCGCTCGGCGCGGGCATCACGTCCATCGAAGTGGGCAGCGTGATCGAGCACGATTTCTGGCGCGATCCGGTGCCGACCCGCATCGTCGCGCAACGCACCGTGACGGTGCCGATGCTCTATTCGCGCTTCCGCATTCCGGTGCGCGAGATCCTCGGTACGCGCGATCAAGGGCTGCCGTTCAGCACGCGTCCCGCCGACGACGCGGCGCAATCGATCGCACTCGCGGAAGAGCGACTGATCTACCACGGCGATGCGTCGCTCGGTCTCGTCGGACTCGCGAACGCGCCCGAGTCGCAGTCGATGCCCATCGGCGACTGGAACAACGTCGGCCAGGCGATCCAAGACGTCATCCAGGCTGCGGACAAACTCGACACCGCGAACGCGCGACAACCGTTCTCGCTCGTGCTCGCGCCACACCTCTACAACCTGTTGTTCCGCAAGTACGAGGGCTCGGACATCCTGCAGATCGAGCACGTGCGACGACTCGTGACGGGCGGTGTCT
>CBIHQZ010000694.1:0-4491 GCA_966212315.1 uncultured Myxococcales bacterium | reverse complement strand
CGTAGGAACGAGCGATTCCAGGGAGCCCCTCTTCGGCTGGTGCCTCGCGCTCAGCGGTGACAGTGAGCGGGAGAGGTCTGCGATCGCGGGGGATTCATCGACCGATCTCGAGATCTCACATCACGGGAACGCGCCGGCCGCGAGAAGCAGATCGATGCGCGTCTGGCGAACGCTGTCGTCCGCGGCATTCGATTGCGATTGCGCGTCGCGTTCGCGGCGCTGCGCGTCGATGAGTTCGAGATTGCTCGTCGCGCCCACGCGATAAGCCTGTTCCGCGAGTTCGCGCGCCTCGGTGGCGAGCATCGCGGATTCGTGCGCGGCCGTCGCCGATGCTTCTGCCTGGCGAAGCGACTCGAACGCGGCGCGCACTTCGGTGCGTACTTGCGCGCGCAGTCCCTCGAGGTTGATCCGCGCTTCGTCGGCGATCGCGTCGCGCTCGTGCCGCGCGCCGTAGCGATAGCCGCCGTCGTAGAGCGGCACCGAGAGAATCAGCTGCGCCTGCCAGCCGGTCTCGGGCTGCGTGAGCGTGGGCGGGTTCTGATAGAAGGGTTGAAACGTGCCGAACAGGTTCGGGAGATAGTCCACCCAGCTGTCATTGCGCACGTGCTCGGCGGCCCGCAGTCGGCGTTGCTGGCTCTGGATGTCGGCGCGTCGCTGGTCTGCCTGGGAGAGTGCGTTCGCTTGATTCGGAAGACCGTCGACGTTCGCGTCTTCGACGGCGTCGATCGGATGATCGAGCCCGAGCAGAATGCCGAGCGCGGCTTGCTGTCGTGAGAGCACGAGTCGCTGCGTCGCAACCTGTTGACCGCTCAACGCCGCGTCCTGCGCCGCGCGCACTTCGTCGAGCCGATTGCCGATGCCGCCGGCGAAGCGGGTGTGCGCGTAGTCGAAGTGCGCTCGCGCGTTGTCTCGCGCGCGTTCGAGCGTCGCGATGATCCGATGTTGCGACGCGACGCTGATGTACGCGTGCGCCACGTTGGCCGCGATCGTTCGCTGCACATCGGCGCGATTTGCGCGCGCGATGTCGACGACCTCGCCCGCGTGCGACCACTGCGCCCATCGCTGCGGCACTACCAGCGGGACGGTGAGCAGCACGTTGGCGGCGAGCTGATTCGCACCCGCGATGATCCGCCCGTTCAGTTCGCGATCGGCATCGAGCCGCGTGTACGTCGCGTTGACCGAGAGCGTCGGCAGCGAGCCGGCGCGTACCTGCTCGAGGATCGCGGCGGCACGGCGCACTTCTGCTTCCGCGATGGCCGCGCTCGGATTGCGCGCGAGCGCACGCCGCAGTGCTTCGGGAAACGTGATGCGTTCGAGCGACGGACTCGGCGCGTCGACGGTCGACGGCGGTTGCGCGCTCGCGCCGATCGGTCCAGGCGGGTCGGCGTGGGCCGGCTGCGCGAACGACGCGGCGAGAGCGAGGGTGATGGACGAGATGCCGAGCCCGAGAGCACGGCGGTGAACGCGAACCGGGACGCGAATTGGCATCGGCTGTTTCGTAGAGATCCTTCTGCTAGCGTCCAGGGATCGATATGTCCAATAGCTCGAATGACGACGATCGATATCGATTCGGTATGGAGGTCCGTGACCGATGGAATTGAGGCACCTTCGCTACTTCGTGGCCGTCGCCGAAGAACTGCACTTCGGCCGCGCCGCGCGTCGTCTCGGCATCGCGCAGCCGCCGCTCAGTCAGCAGATCCGCCGTCTCGAAGACGAACTCGGCGCGCAGTTGTTCGTGCGGGCTTCGCGCAGCGTGAAGCTCACCAGCGTCGGCGCGGCGTTTCTCACCGAGGCACGGGCGACCCTGGCGCAATCGGAGCGTGCGCTGCGTGTCGCGCGTCGCGCCGCCGAGGGCGAGGTCGGGCGAATTCATTTCGGGTACGTCGCGTCCACGGTGGTGCACGACACGTTCATCGATCTGATGCGTCGCTTCCGCGAGAGCCACCCGGACGTCGAACTCGTGCTCGAACAACTGAGCAGCGGTCAGCAGGTCGCGGCGTTGCGAGAGCAACGGATCGACGCGGGCTTTCTTCGTCCGCCGATCGAAGGCGGCGACGAGGCGTTCACCCTCGTTCCGATCGTGCGCGAAGGGTTCGTGCTCGTGCTGCCGAAGGGGCATCGCATCGCGACGAAGAAGAACTTCGCGCTCAGTGAACTCGCGGGTGAGCCGTGGGTGCTCTTCCAACGTGAACGCGGCCCCGGCACCTACGACATGATCTTCAAGCTCCTTCGCAAGGCCGGAGTCGAGCCCGATGTGCGTCACGAGGTCGGCCCGATGCAGACGGTCGCGGGGCTCGTCGGCGCGGGCTTCGGTGTGTCCGTGATGCCGGCGTCGATCCAGCGAATCGACGTGCACGGCGTGGTCTATCGCCCGCTCGCGACCCAGTGCGTGGTCGACATCGCCCTCACGCATCGACGCGAAGACACGTCGCCCACACTCCGCGCGTTCGTGCAAACCGCGCGCGACGTGATGCGCCAGCGCGGCTGAGGTTCCTCGCGCTCGACTCGCCGGGTCGTGTATCCTCCCTCGCGAGGTCCCCCGATGCGTACCCGCCGTAGCCGCAGCCTCCTCGCGGCACTCCCGCTCGCTCTCGGTGCTTTCGCCGCTGCGCCCGACGCGCACGCGACACGCCCGTTGACGATCGAGGACTACCGCTACTTCCGATCTCTCTCCATCGATCTCAACGGCCGCATGCCGACGCGCGCCGAGGTCGCTGCGTTCGAGGCCGATGGCTTCGACGTCGATCACTGGATCGATCAGCACCTCGCCGGCCCCGCCTATGCGGAGCGTGTGCGACGCGTCTACATGGACCTGCTGCGACTCGAGATCGGCTCGACGTTCCAGTTCGTTCCGGGCGCCACGACGCTGCGACGCATTCAGCTCGTCGGCCCGAGTGGCAATCCGATCTTCGTCTACTTCCGCAAAGGTCAGCGCCGTATGCGCGCCGAGACCGACGGCGAGTTCTGCTTCACGCAGGCCGAGACCGGTTTGCAGTTTCCGCCCAACACCACGCCGACCGGCACCGCGCACGCGATCACGCAGGCCGCCCTCGATGCCAACACCGTCGTCGTGCGTCCGTGGTGGCTCTATCGCGATTACCGCAGCGCGACGCCGAGCGACCGCTACGACCCGATGACCTGGTCGACACGCTTCTCCAACTACGTGCCGGTGCAGGGCGTGTTGATGGAGCCCGATGGGATGACACCCACCACCGAGATCCGCGTGTGTCGCGAAGAAGCGGCCACCGGCGCGATGGGTACTGTCTACACGAGCGGCCGCACCGCTGCGCCGCCCGCGGGAACGCCGCCGCCCTTCGGTCGTCTCTCGCAGCTACCGCTCGACAGCGGCTACGCGCGTTCGCACACCGGTCAGCCGATCGCGTGCGCAATGGGCTCGTCGCTGAGTCTCTCCGCGGACTGCGGCTGCGGCGCGGGACTCGAGCGCTGCATGCCGGCCGACGGACCCGGCTTCGATCCGCGCGGTTTCAATCTCCCGCTCCACACGCCCATCGGACTCGACGCGCCGGTCGACGGTGCCGAACAATCGCAGTCGTCCTGGCCGCGCTTCTGGTGGGGACAGGAAGCGATGCACTTCCTCGATGCGATCTTCGGCGCGTACGACGCATCGTCGCCCGAAGGGGCCGAGCACGACATGCGCGACATGTTGACGGCGCCGTATACCTGGGTGAACGGGCCGCTCGCGCAGTTCTATCGATCCGGCGCACCGGCCACGTGTTGCGGCAACGCGATCAATCTCGGCTACGCGAATCCGGAGCCGCTGCTCGATCCGACGCACATCCCGGACACGCTTCTCGCGCACGACACCGATCGCTGGGTGCGCGTCGATCCGCGCAGTTCGCACGCGTCGGGTCTGCTCACGATGCCCGTGTTCCTCACCAAGTTCGGATCGCGGCGAGCGCGCGCGCACGTGCTCTACAACGCGTTCATGTGCCGCGAGTTCGTCGCGCAGAACGTGACGCTCGCGCCATCGACCGAACCGAATCTCATGATTCGTCCCGGCTGCGCGAACTGCCACGCGACGCTCGAACCGATGGCCGCGTACTTCTCGCGCATCGTCGAGTCCGACTGGACGTTCCTCCCGGCGGGAACATTCCCGACGTCGAACTCGACCTGCGGCGGCGCCGATCCGATGCACGTGCGCAACGGCAGCTGCGCGAACTACTACGACCCGGCTTTCGTGTCGCCCGATGCCGGCGTGCTGCGCGGCGCGTACGCGAGTCCCGAACATGCGAACGAGGGCCCGGCCGGTGCCGCGCAAGCGCTGATCACGGACCCGGACTTCGCGGGATGCATCGCGAGCAACATCGCCACGTCGTTCCTCGGACGACCGCTCACCGACGAAGACAACGAACTGCGCGACTCGCTCGCCGCGACGCTGACCGCGAACGGCTATCACGCCTCGGCGCTCGTTCGCTCGCTGGTGCACTCCGAGGCCTATCGCAACAGCAACAACCTCACGTCGACCGCACT
>CBIHQZ010000693.1:0-4494 GCA_966212315.1 uncultured Myxococcales bacterium | reverse complement strand
CACCGACGATCGCACGACGCAGATCGAGAGCGGACTCGCCGCGGGTTCGGCGGCTCTCGGTGCGGCGTTCGTCGCGGTCTCGCCGCCGGCGGTTCTATGGGACACGCGCTCGTTGCGTCGGCGCATCGCGCGCACACGTCAGAGCGACGACGTGTGTGCAGTCGTTGCCGAGGCCGAAGCGATGCTCGAACGCGACGCCGGGAATCAAGCGTTCGGAATCGGGCCGCTCATGCAGACCGTGACGGTCGGTTACAACGTCGCGCTCGGTCTCGTCATCGGGTTCTGGCTGCACGACTGGACCAACGCCGCGATCACGATCGGCTCGGGGATCGCGATCAGCGAGTTGATGACGTTCACGCAGCCGACCGACGCCATCGATGCATGGCGGCGCTATCGCATCGGCGATCTTCGCAGCACGATTCGTCCGTCGACTTCGTACTGGATCGTCGCGCCCGACATCGCGCCCGAGCGCGTCGGGCTCTCCGTGCGCGGAACGCTGTAGACGCTCAGCGCACGTCGCTTCCGAAGAACATGTCCTCGAGCCGATCGGCGTAGATCCCGATGGTCATGATGTTGTTCGCGAGCGTGACGACATCGAGTCGTCGACGACGGAACAGCGTCTCCACCATCACGAACTCTTTTCCTTCGGCGCCCATCTTCGCGAGCGTCACGCGTACGTGCAGGGCGTCGCCGACGATTCGCATCGCGCGCGCGAGATCGAGTGCGTCCGAGTACGGCCCCACGAGACTGCTGATGTTGATCCACGCCGCGCCCACGCCGATCGGACCGACGCGCACGGCCTGCGCACGCGACACGTTCGGACTGCTCTTCGACGGCGGTGTACGAACCGTGAAGTACGACGCGCCATCCTTCCCCTTGTCCATCGTGCACTTGAGACGCGCGTGGGCGCGGGTCACGAGCTCGTCGAGCGGGATGTTCATGAGGGCAACGCGGTCTTCGTGCTGCCGCGCGAGATCGCGCACTTCGACCAGCGGCGCATCGCCCATCACCGGTCGCGCACCGAGCACGCGTTCGATGAGATCGTCGAAGCCCTTCGACGAATTCGGGTCGGGCGTCAGGAACTCGATCGCGCGTTCGTTCGTGATCGGCGCGCCCCACCCGATGATCTGCGCGCGCGGGCCGATGGCTTTCTGCCAACGCCCCGAGTGCGAGCCGGCGTGACACGCGCTCATCACGAACAGCTTCACCGTGCCGCGCGCGGAGACCTCGGGGGCGATCTGCTCGGGGTCGATGTGCCCGCCGTCGAACGTGTGGATCGAACCGTCTTCGTTGCCGTGACCGCCCCAGAAGACACCGGCGGTCGCGAATCCCTGCGCTTCCTGATGTGAACCCGTCAGCGCGGCGTTGAGCCCGTAGAGGTCCCCGTGGAGATCGACGACCACGCGGTACCCCGCAGCACGCAGCGCGGCCACGTCGTCGCCGATGTGTTCGATGTCCGTCATGCGCATCGCGACGTCGATGTCCGCCGTCGAAAGGAAGCCGAAGAAGACGAAGAAGACTTGTCCGTTGCCGGGGCCCTGCGCGATCGGCTCGTAGACCAGTCCGCGCGGAAGCCCTTCGATCGACGACATCGGACGCGGCGGCGGGCCCATCGGTGCCTGCGTCGCGGCGGGGCGAACGGCATTCGCGGTGCTGATCGGTTGCTGTTGTTGTTGCGGTTGTTGCTGCGCGGCGGGCACCACATCGCGCGCCGAAGCAGTCCCGGACGGCTTCGAGTACGCAGCGTACGGATCCCACCCCGACGGCGTCGGCTGCGCCTGCGCCTGCGCTTGTGCCGGCACTTGCGCGGGCTGCACGGCGGCCGCCTGCGAAGCTGCGTTCGCGCCCCACGGATTGCCGCCCTGCTGCGCGGTCTGCATCGGTTGCTGCGCGGGTTGCACTGGCGCGGCGGGCATCACCGACACGATCGCGTTCAGCGGCACCCAGGCCGTCGCTCCGCCCGCGTCCCATCGCACTTGCACCAGGTTTTGCGCGAGTGCGCAGATCGTTGCGGGATAGACCTTCCCATCGCTCCACGCGACCTGTGCGCGCGCGCCGGGAGTGGGGGCTGCGTTCATGGCGCGCATTCTACGCGAAGCCGTGCGAGCGTTGCTCGGATCGTGAGCGCTCGTGCGATGCTCGTGTCGTCCTGCGACCTCGACGCTGGACAGCCTTGCTCGAGTCCTCGTTCGCGGTGACCGCAGGAGCGCGCTGAGATGGATCGGATCGCCCCCACGCAGCGGCCGCATGGCCGCAACGACGGCACGCAACGCTGGCGTGACCTCCTCTTCGTCCACTACGACATCCCGGTCGAAGTCGTCCGCGCGCTCGTTCCGCCATCGCTCGATCTCGATCTATGGAACGGACGCGCATACGTGGGGGTGGTTCCGTTCGCGATGCGAAACATCGCCCCCGCGCGGTTTCCGTCGGCACTCGGATTGAACTTCCTCGAGACGAACGTGCGCACCTACGTGCACCACCGCGACCACGGACCGGGTGTGTACTTCTTCTCGCTCGATGCCAGCAGCACGCTGGCGGTTCGCGTCGCGCGCGCCGTGTGGAAGCTCCCCTACTACCGTGCGTCGATGCGTTGCGTGAACGAGGGCGGCGTGTTCGCGTATTCGTCACGACGCAGCGCGAGTCCCGCCATGCTCGATGCGCGCTGGCGGGTCGGTGAATCGATCGGCACGGCCGTCCCCGGCACGATCGAGCACTTCCTCCTCGAGCGATACCTGCTCTACGTCGAGCGCGATGCGACGCTGCTCGTCGGGCAGGTGAACCACACGCCGTACCCCGCGCATCGTGCCGAACTCCTCGGCTTCGAAGAGACGCTGCTGCATGCGGCGGGCATCACGCAGCGACCCGAACAACCGGCGTTCGTGCACGCATCACCGGGCGTCGACGTCGAAGTGTTCGCCCTGCGCCCCGCGCCCTGGCACGGCGCCGCGGGCTGACGCATTCAGCCGAGCCACTGCGGATGCGACGCCGTGGAGTCGTGGTCCGTCGTGGTCTTGAAGGCTTCGAACGTGCCCCTCGCGGCGTGTGACGCGGTTCGCGCCAACAGATCCGCGCGTTCCTTGTCGGTCATCGGCGTGAACTTCGTCGCGACTTCGATGGCCTGGTCGAGCCGCTCTTCGGAATCGATGCCGGTGATCACCACCGACGGCTTCAGTGACAATGCGTAGCGCAGGCATTCGACGGCTGTCGCCGCGCCGCTCTCGACGATCTTCCCCGAGCCGATCGGCTTCATCCCGAGCACGCCGATTCCCTTGCCGCGGAGCACCGGCAGAACGTTGCGTTCGAAGCTGCGAAAGTGCGCGTCGAAGCAGTTGAGCGGCATCTGTACCGTGTCGAACTCGAAGCCGTTCTGCTCGGCGACGTCGAGCATGCGCAAGTGGATCGCGGGGTCCTTGTGGCCGGTGAATCCGATGAAGCGAATCTTGCCGGCCTTCTTCGCGTCGTGAAACGCCTCCATCGCACCGCCGCCCGCGAAGATGCGATCGCAGTCTTCGAAGCGGATCACTTCGTGGTGCTGCAAGAGGTCGAGGTGGTCGGTGCCGAGCCGCTTCAATGACTCGTCGATCTGCTTCATGGCCGCGTCGCGGGTGCGTCCGTCGATCTTCGTCATGAGGAACACGCGATCGCGGAAGCCGTTCTTCAGCGCGGCGCCCATCCATCTCTCGCTCTTGCCGTCGTGGTAGTCCCACGAGTTGTCGAAGAACGTGATGCCCGCTTCGATGGCCCGATGCGCGAGTTTCACCGCGGCCTTTTCGTTCGCGACGGTTCCGAGATGGTAGCCGCCGAGGCCGATCATCGAGACGGTGCTGCCGGTCTTGCCGAGCGCGTGGGTGGGAATCATTGCTGGTGCGATGCGCGTAGACCTGCGGCATCACGCCGCGTGCGCGCCGTCGGTGATCGTTGCGGCGATCAAAGCGATTGGCCCTTGCAGTGTGCTGGCGCATCATTGCCGCGCGCGGAGGGGAACGAGTGTCGCTGAGTGATCAGACTCGCATCACGGTCTCGCGCATGCGGTACCCCATCGAGATCTTCTCGGGCGTCGCGGACGCCGCGGGATTTCTCGCGCGCCACGACACGCTTCCCGGCGACGGCGAGTTCGTGCGAGGACTCACCGAAGTGATGGCGAACGTAGTGCGCGAAGTCGAACGTGGCGGCGATGCGAGGCAGTCGTGGCAATGACCGAAGTCGCGCGCGTCGAGCACGAGGAACCGGGGTTTCGCATTGCGACCTGGCGTAACGTCGCGATCCTCGTCTGGCGCGGGCAGGTGACGATTCCGCGTCTCGACGAAGTGTTGCGACGTGAGCGCGTATTGAAGGCGCGCCACCCGAAAGGGATCGTGCCGTTCACCATCGTGTCGGAGGTTCCGACCGAGTTACTCAAGATGGGCGAAGCCGAACGGAAGCGCGCCGCCGAAGTCGCGCAAGAGCTGGCCGGCGTGACGATCGCGCACCCGAACGTCGTGCTCGGCAGCGGGT
>CBIHQZ010000692.1:0-4505 GCA_966212315.1 uncultured Myxococcales bacterium | reverse complement strand
CGGACGCGGCGGCGATGCGAGTGTGTTCGCAACGGGTGGTCGTGGCGGTGCGGGCGGCGTCGGCCGCGTGCGTGTGTCGGTGAACCCGTCGACGTGTGCACTCGCTGGAACGTTCACCCCCGCGCTCGCATCGGGATGCACCCCGGCGCCCGCGCGTGCGGGCAACGCGTATCTCGCTGCGTACCCGAACTGAGATCTCGTACACCTCACCCCCGCTGCCGCGCGCCCCTCTCCCTCCGACGCCAGCGCGAAGCGCAGTGACGCAGGCGTCGTCGAGAGAGGGGCTCGAAGCATGATGCGGGGTGGGTGAGCTGGAGAGGTCGAGCGCGTGGGGCGCGGACGTGGATGGCGCTCGGCATCACGTGCGAGCGAGGTAGGCGGGGCGTTGGAGGCGAGCGTGCCGGTGCGCGCGCTGCACCTCGGTTCCCGCACTCCGATCACGCCATCGATCGTTCCAGCCCCTCTCTCGACGACGCCTGCGCTGCGCGATCGACTGCGGGCGTCGGAGGGAGAGGGGCGAGCGGCAGCTGGGGTGAGGTCTACGCTCGCGGGATCGCGATCGTGAACGTCGTCCCCGCGCCCTCTTCGCTCGTTACCGTCACGGTCCCTCCGTGGGCGAGTGCGATCTGTTGCGTGATGTAGAGCCCGAGGCCGAGTCCTTCGTGATTCGAACGCGAAGCTGCCGCGGTCGCCACGCGCTTGAACGGATCGAAGAGCGAGGCGGTCAGTTCGGCGGGAATCGGCTCGCCGTCGTTGTGGACCGCGATGCGCAGGGTGTCTTCGTCGCAATGCACCGCGAGCGTCACGATCGAGTTCGGATCGCTGTACTCGATCGCATTGCCCACGAGATTGCCGATCGCCTGTGCCATGCGGTCCGCGTCGACGTTCGCGATGAGTCTGCCCGCGTCCCGTTCGAGCACCACGCGGCGCCCCGGATGTGCAACCTCGTGTTCGGTCGCAACGTGGGCAGCCACATCGCCGATGTCGCACGAGTGCCGCGAGACCGGAATGCCGCCGCCGCCACGTGAGCGCGCGAAGTCGAGAAGATCCCCGACCATTCGACCCATCCGTCGCGCAGAGCGCGCCACACGCAGCCACTCGCCACGATCGCGATCGTTTTCCGCACGCGGCGCGGCGGCGTCGGCGGTGAACGAGATCGCAGCGATCGGGTTGCGGAGATCGTGCCCCAGGATGCCGATGAATCGTTCGCGGAACGCGGCCTCGGCACGGAGCGCTTCGAGGTCTTGCTCGCGCTCGGTCGACATGCGCTCGAGTTCCGTCACGTCGCGAACGACACCGGTGAACAAGGGCGGTTCGACATCACCCACACGCGCAACGGTCAGTTCGAGCGACCACGGCGAACCGTCGGCGCGTTCGGCACGCATCTGCATCCGCTGCGAGAGAATCCTGCTCTCACCCGTCGCGAGGTAACGCGCGAGTCCGCGACGGTGCTGTTCTCGCAACGCGGGCGGATGGATCAGTTCCGCCATCTCGCGCCCGATCACGGACTCGCGCGGCGCGCGAAACATCGCTTCGGCAGCGGCGTTGAACTCGAGCACACGGCCGTGATGATCGATGGTGACTACTGCATCGAGCGACGATTCGACCAGGCTCACTCGCCACGCGTCGCTCTCTTTCCACTGACGCGTGAGCCGTGCGCGCGCGATGAAGTGACCGATCTGATCCCCGAACGCCGCCATCGAGTGCAGCAGACCGTCGTCCGGTGCGCGCCGCTCGATACTGAAACACTCGATCACGCCGGCGAGCGCGTCGCCGACTCGAAATGGAAACGCGGCTGCCGACGAGAGCCCGGCTCCTGTGGCGTGGCCGGCGCGCGGGAAACCCGCGAATGTGGCGATGTCCGGTATCCATTCGGGCTGCCCCGACGCCCACACGCGTCCCGGCAGCCCGTCACCGCGCACGAAGATCTGCGCATCGCTCGACGCGAGGAACGACGCGAATCGCCGGTCGTCTTTGCTCCACCGTGCGTGCAGCCGCAGATGCTCGTCGCTGTCGTCGACGATCCAGATCGTTCCCACCGACCATCCGAGCGGCATCGCCATCGCGTGCAACACGTCGGGGAACGCTTCGGCCATCGTCGTCGCGCGATTGAGAATGCGCGCGACATCGCGATGCGCGACGAGCTGCGCTTCGACGCGCCGGCGCTCGCGCAGATCGTGGAATTGAATCAGCGTCGTGTCCGATGTGATGGCAACGATCGCGATGTCCACAGGGACCGCAGAACCGCCCGCGAACGACACCGCGGTGCGAGCGCGATGGGTGCCGTGCGACGGTGCCGCGCGCCATTTCGCGACGAATGCATGCAGCGACGTACGCGCCGTGTGATCGACGATCACGAACTCGTCGATCGCTGCAACGAGCGCATCCTCGCGCGGCGCGCCGACCAGTTCGCAGAGCGCGCTGTTGACCCGCGGCACCTGGTCGCCGACGACGAGCGCGCACCCGATCCCCGCTGACGCGAACCCGCGGAGCATTGCATCGGCGATGGAGAGTTCGGACGACGACATGAGAGGGAACAAACGCCCTTGATGAGATTCGCGCCCATCCGGATTGTTTCGCAACGACCGGTCGGTCCCCTCTCGACGCACGTCACGAGCCCCCGACCGGCGCCCGACCGGCCATACTTCGACGATCCGCCCCGACGCCGCGGTGTGTTACCAATGCGCGCGATGAAGCGAGAAAAACGACTCACGAAGCGCGAGCGCAAGTCCGCCGCGCCGCCGCGCCCCATGCAGACGTCCGCGCGATCCGCGCCGCAGGGCGAGCAGCACATTCATTGCGTCGCCTGTGGACGCCATCTCGACCCGGGATTCTTCGATCCGCCCGCGACCGCCGGCTACGTTCGCTGCGCACACGGCAGCACGTTCGCCGCGTGCGTCACGTGCACGGACAAGGCGCAGGCACTTCTCGCCGAGCACGACCGCACCGGTCAGCCGGTCAAAGCCGCGAACGCCTGGCACTGAGTCCCCCCGCGGGGTGGTCTCAGAACGCGATCGGCGCCGGCCGCAATACCATCGCATCGCCGCCCCAGCACCACACCGTCGCACCCGCACCGCGTGCGCAGGTCGTCAGGCCGTGGGCCGCGACTTCGAGCGCGCCCGTTACGACGGGCGTGGGCGCGGGCGTCGATCGAATTGCGCGCTGTCCGTCGCCGAGCTGACCCGACAGGCCGTTGCCCCAGCAGTTCAACGTGCCGTCGCCGAGCAGCGCGCACGAGTGATTCGATCCGAGTGCGACCGCCGTGCCCATCGTGATGGTGAGCACGGTGGTCGGCGTGGCGCGATTGATCGTGCTGCCGTCGCCGATCTGTCCCGATGCGTTGAATCCCCAGCAACGCGCGGTCCCGTCGCTCAACGTCACGCACACATGCGCGTCGCCCGGTGCAACGTCCGTCACGCCGGTGAGCCCCGGAATCGGTGTCGCGGACGTGCGCCGGTTCGAGCCGCCGTCGTTGAAGCCACCGGTGTTCGTTCCCCAGCACAACACGGTGCCGCCATCGGTGCGCGCGCACGTCGAGGTGCTCGACGACGCGAGTGACGCAATGCCTGCTGCCGACATCACCGCGACAGGGGTCGGACTCGGGTTCATCATGCCGTTTCCGAGCTGGCCCGCCGTGTTGTTGCCCCAGCACATCGCGGTGCCGCCCATGATCGACGCACACGCGAAGTCGGTCCCCGCGCTGATCGACGTTGCGTTCGCGACACCCGTTACCGGCGCGGCCATGGCGCGCGTGGTGTGCGTTCCGTCGCCGAGTTCGCCGTAGAAGTTGTCGCCCCAGCACGACACCGTGCCGTCCATCAATCGCGCGCACGCGAACGAGTGGCCCGCGACGACTTGCACCGCGTTGGCCACGCCGTCGATGAACACCGGCGTCGCCCCGTACGAGCCCCCCCAGCAGCGCACGAGTCCGCCGTCGATGACCGCGCACGAGATGTCGAAGCCGACGCCGAGGTCGGTGACCATCGTCGTGGGCGGCGCGTCGAACGGTACGCTTCCTTCGTCCGCGATCACGTCTTCGCTCGAACTGTCCGTTGCATCCATCGTTTGCTGAACGTCGGTGCTGCCTCCGCCGCTGCATGCGACGAGCCCAGAAGCGAGCGACGCCAACGCCGCGAGCGACAAGAACGAGAGGGAGAGAGAGGGACCGCGCGATCGGGAAATCATGATTGCGCGGGTTGTATCATGGCTGTCGCCATCGGAAGCCGTCGCGGGCGATGAACTCGTCGGCGGCACTGGGTCCCCAGGTCCCAGCGGGGTACGTCGGGATCTTCGCGGGAGGATTCTTTTCCCAGTACTCGAGCAGCGGATCGGTGATGCGCCAACCGGTTTCGACTTCGTCGCTGCGAGTGAACAAGGTCGCGTCGCCGAGCATGCAATCGAGCAGCAGGGTCTCGTATGCGGGATGCACCTGCGCGCCGAATGCACTCGAGTACGTGAAGTCCATATCGACCGATGCGACTTCGATCTCGGGTGTCAGCGCCAGC
>CBIHQZ010000691.1:0-4508 GCA_966212315.1 uncultured Myxococcales bacterium | reverse complement strand
CATCGAGAGACACGCATTGTCGACGCATGCGCCGGCCGCCGTGCAGGTCTGGTTTTCGAAGCAACCGTTCTCGACGCAAACCGGAACGCACGCGCCGAATTCGCAGACGGTGCCGGTCGGGCAGAGCATGTCGCCTTCGTCGGTCGTGCCGTCGCAATTGTTGTCGACGCCGTCGCAGCGCTCGGGCTCCGGCGATGCGAGCATGTCGCACACCGGCCGCCCCGCGTGGCAGGTCGTGATGCCATCGGCGCACGCGCCCATGTTGCCCGTGTTGCACATGCGGCCCGAGCCTGTGCACGGCAGTTCGCCGCCGCGGATACGGAAGCGCCACACGCCCGGCTGGCCGATGTTGCTCGTCGTGCAGAGGTTGATGACGGACTCCGTCAGCGAACCCGGGAGCGCGTAGTAGTGGACCGTGTCGCCCGAGTCGAAGCCGGCCTGCGACGGAGTTCCACCGTGACCGTTGTGTCCACCGGACGCGTCGCCCGTGACCCACTCGCAGCGGTTGTAACGGAACTCGACGTCGAAATCGCCGACGCCGCAGCCCTCGAACGTTCGCAGGATCAGCTGGAAGTCGTCGCGCTGGTCGGCGTGCTGAGAGTAGTAATCGACGTTGTGCCACGTCGCGGTGAACTGCCCGCGTCGCACGTCCCAGTACACGCCGTTGGTCGAGGGCGCGCCGCCGTTACGCGTGTCGACGTCGCCCCACCAGGGCGCGATCATCGGTGGCGTCGTCGCCGGGAACGGCGCCGGCGTGTACTGCCCGAGCGGGTCGCCGAACGTGATGTTGCCGTTGGTGTTGAGGCAGAGCGTTCGGTAGGTCGTGCCGAAGAACGTCAGTCCGCTGGGGAACGCCGCATCGAGGTTGATGGCCCCCGTACCGCCGGACGAACACGTGCCGCCGTCGTCGTTGTAGTAGAGAAGATTCGTTCCGTAACCGGCAGGGCCACCAAGGCCTGCAACCAACGGTGCGGCAGTGGCGGTCTGCGGCGCCGCGCAAAGGGCGGTGAGTAGCGCGGTCGCGCCGAGCGCGCTGAGTGCACGCGCGCGCGTTCGGAAGAGTTTCATCGCTGGCTCCAGGGTGTCCGTTGAAGAAGAATGGGCGCTGGCGGCGCCGGGCATCACGTTAGCGGGAGCACCGGGGGGCTTGCAAACGAGACGCTGTAAAAGTCGCACGTGGCGGCACGCGTCACGACGGGGTTCAGCGCTGCATGAAACGAAGCTGCACGAGGGCTGTGGCGGGGGTTCCGGTATATCCGCTGAATTGCACGGTGCGAAATGCACTCGCGAGACACTGCGAGAGATTCGCGTCGCGAACGTAGTTGGCGGCTTCGGTGAATTGCGAAACACGGCCATCGTTCGCAACGCCCAGGCGGATGACCATCAACCCCTGCACGCTCGGATTGCTCGCGGATGCGCTCTGGAAGCATTGCGCCACGCGCGCTTCGATCATCGGCATCGTGCGCTGTGCCGCGGCGCGCGAGAGTCCGCCTTCGACGCGGGTGAGTGCGGCGAGGATGCGCGGTCCGGTGGTCGGACGCGGCGGCGGACGCACCGGATCGGTCGGTGGACGCGGGCGCGACGGTCGCGGATCGGGCGGATGCGGCGGGGCGATCGGACGCGGCGCGACCATCATGCGCGCGGCGCTGACAGGCGCCCCGGCGGACGCGCCGTGCGAAGGCTGTGCGACGGGCTCGGCGGCCATCGTGCGGGGCGGCGGAGCGATCATGTCGGCCGCGGCGTGTTGCGCGTGAGCGCTCGCGGACATCGATGCGATGGCGAACGTCGCGGCGGCGATCGATCGTCGAACTCGTGCGGGCGTATGTCGCATGGCTTGATGCTCTTGGAACACGACGAGCCGAACAAGGCTTGGATTCAACGCCCGCGGAGTTTGCGGGCGTCGCCGACACGAAGCGTGACCTTCTTCGCGTCGAAGTACTCGGCGAGCGGGATGGTGAACTTGCGCGAGGCGGCGGTGAGTTCCTTGAAGCCCTGCGCGTCGATGGTGGGGTGCGTGCCGAGATACTCGACGAGCCGGCGTTCGAGATCGTCCATTGCGCTCGAGGCCACGTAGAGATCGGCGTTGATGCGCGCGAGCACGCCCTTCTCGACCAGTCGTTTCAGCGCGGGCTCGAGGGTCTTCGCGTCGACTTTCAGACCGGCCGCGATCTCTTCGGGGCGCGGCGGCGTGAGCCCGGCGTTGGCGAGCGCGGCTTCGACCGCGGCGAGATGCGGAACGGCATCGGGGTCGCGCGGCTTCCATCCGGCGCGGCTCACGATCTCGCCGTGACGTTCGATCTTGCGCGCGCTCGTGAGCGACGCGAGCACCGCGGTGATCAGCGCGTCGTCGGCGAGGGTGTGCAACGTGCGAAGTTCGAGTCCGCGCGAGGCCGGCTGCGTGCCGTGATGCGCAGAGAGCTGCTGCAGCACCTTCTGCCCGATCGCGTCGAGCACCGCGGTGCTGACGAAGCGATCCGCGGCGACGCCCGCGAGACCGCACTCGCGCAGTGCAGCCCGATCGTCGGTGCGCAATCCCGTGCGCGCGTACAGATCCGCGGACGACAGCCCGCGTGCTCCCACCGCTTCGGCTTCGACGCGCGCGCGCGCAATCGGATCATCCTCGCGTGCCTGCACGCGTTGCGCGCGATCGAGTGCGACCTCGCGTTTGCGCGCTCGTTCGGCGACCGGTCGAACCACCACGCCGCCGCCCACCGTGCTGCCGACGCCAGCGAGTGCGGGCGACCCGCGGAGCACGAACCGTTCGCCCGGACGGAGCGCCACCGGACGGTCTGCCGTGATCCGTGCGAGCGCGCTGGTACCGGGCGAGAGTTCGTCGCCTTCGAGCAGCGCCATCGTCGCTTCGCTGTGCGCCGCACCGACCGCGAGTTCGAGCCGCGCGCGGCGGCCGACTGCTTTGCGCGTGGCGCCGAGTAGCGTGACGCGTGCGTCGAACGATCGCGTGAGTGCGACTTCGTTCGCGCGGAACAGCCATGCGCCGCGCGGGATCTCCTGCGCGTCGAGACCGGCCACGTTGATGGCGAGGCGTGTCCCCGCGCGTGCTTCGGGGACCGACTCGCCGTGAATCTGCAGCCCGCGCACGCGCACCTCGCGCGCATCGTCGTCGACGCCGACCGGTGCGATCACGGCGGTGTCGCCTTCGCGCAAGGTTCCCGACACGAGCGTGCCGGTGATCACCGCGCCGAAGCCCTTGCGCACGAAGACGCGGTCGATCGGCACGAGGACCGGACCGCTCGCATCGCGCGGAGGCACGGCCGCACGATCGAGCGCGGTACGCAACGCATCGAGACCGGTTCCCGCGTGCGCGCTGACGGGAACGATCTCGGCCTGCTCGAGCGGCGTCCCGACGAGCAACTCGCGCACTTCCTCGATGGCCAGCGCCACGATCTCTTCGCTCGCGAGATCGCACTTCGTGAGCGCCACAACGCCGCCGCGCACGCCGACCAGCGACGCGATCGCGAGGTGCTCGCGCGTCTGCGGCATCACCCCTTCGTTCGCCGCGACGACCAGCATCGCCAGATCGACGCCGCCGGCCCCCGCGATCATCGCGCGCACGAAGCGTTCGTGACCCGGCATGTCGATGATCGCCGCGCGCCGCCCCGACGGGAGCGCCAGATGCGCGAAGCCGAGTTCGATCGTGATGCCGCGCGCTTTCTCTTCCGGAAGTCGATCGGTGTCGATGCCCGTGAGCGCGCGAACGAGCGCGGTCTTGCCGTGATCGATGTGCCCCGCGACGCCTACGACCAGGTCCGACTGAGTGCCGCTCATCGGCGCGCGCGTCAGCCCTTCTTGCGCTCCGCGACCCGTGCACGCAGGCGCGTGGCCACGGTCGGCGGAACGAACGCGTCGATGTCGCCGCCCAGCGTGGCGACTTCTTTCACGAGATGCGAACTCACGTAGAAATAATTCTCGTGCGTCATGAGAAACACCGTCTCGACGTTCGGCGCGAGACGGCGGTTCATCGTCGCCATCTGGAACTCGTATTCGAAGTCCGCCACGGCTCGCAGGCCACGCACGATCGCGATCGCGCCCTTGCGTTTGGCGTACTCGACGAGAAGCCCTTCGAACGTGTCGATCTCGACGCGCGCGTCGTCGCCCAGCACTTCGCGAATGACCGCGATGCGTTCGTCGACTTCGAAGAGCGCCTGCTTGCGAACGTTCGACGCGACGGCGACCACCAGCTTGTCGAACAACGCCATCGATCGACGGATGACATCGAGGTGGCCATTGGTCATCGGGTCGAAGGAACCGGGATAGATCGCGATGCGAGTCATGGCGGCGGCTCCGAGGATGCGCCGGGGGCGCGGTACCATGTCAATGCCGTGTCGCCGTACACGCGCGTTTGTTCGACGCTGTAATGCGCGGCGAGAACCTCGGTGAGTTCGATGCGATCGCGGCTCGAGTGCTCGATGACCACCAGCGCCTCGGGTGACAGCGTGCCGTCGACCGCAAGGATCTCGAGCACCGCGAGTTCGTGTCCGAGTTGATAG
>CBIHQZ010000690.1:0-4520 GCA_966212315.1 uncultured Myxococcales bacterium | reverse complement strand
CCTGGTCGGAATCGGCTGGCAGGCCGGCGCATGTGGCGCGTGCTTCGCGTGCACGACGGGCCGCGTGCATCTGTGCACGGGCGGCAAGAAACGCACGTGCGTGGGACGCCAGGGGGGCTTCGCGACGCGGGTGCGCGTCGACGCGGACTTCGTGTTCGACATCCCCGACGGTCTCGATCCCAGCACCGCAGCGCCGTTGCTGTGCGCTGGACTCACGGTGTTCTCGCCGCTCACGCGACTCGGTGCCGGACGCGGTGTGCGTGTCGGCGTCGTCGGCATCGGCGGACTCGGGCATCTCGCGGTGCGTTTCGCGCGCGCGCTCGGTTCCGAGGTCGTCGCGTTCGATCCGGACGCATCGAAGAAGGATCTCGCGCGCACGCTCGGCGCGAGTGAACTCATCGACGCGCGCGGACCGCTTCCGTCCGGTGTGGTCGATCTGCTGCTCGTCACGACGCACGCCAATCTCGACTGGGACGCGTGGATGAAAGTGCTCGCGCTCGAAGGGACGCTCTGTCTGATCGGCATCCCGAGCCAGCCACTTCGCATCGGCATCGACCCGCTCACCGACGAACAGAAGAGAGTGACGGGCAGCGTGATCGGGAGCCCCGATTCGATGCGCAAGATGCTCGCCATGGCGGCGGAGCACGGCATCGCGCCGATCACGGAGCGATTCCCGATGTCGCGCGCGAACGATGCGGTGGCGCGCGTGCGAAGCGGCGATGCGCGGCTGCGGATCGTGCTCGATCGCGATTTCGGGTGAGCGCAGTGATCCGCCGCCCGACCCGCTGAACGCCTGATGCCCACCGCCCACTCTGCTTCGATGATGCTCGTGATGCGCTCGGGTCTCTTCGATGCAGCCGTCGTCCAGGAATTGTGGGCCGCCACGATCCGCCTCGTCGAATCGTTCGCGCCCGTGCTGTCGCCGCTCGTCGTGCAAGTAAACGGCGACGACGAGATGCACGAGGGGCCGGCCACGGTTCGCCTCGTCGACTTCGATCCTGCGGGTGTTCCGCCGTTCTTCGCACCGTACACGTACGTCAGCAGCCGACTACTCGGCGCGCAGGACGTCGAGCCACTGCGCGCAGCCGGAGCGACGGTTGCGGCACTGCACGAAAGATTCGCGATTCGTGTCGTCGACGCACTCGGCGATGCGCCGCCGCGCCGGTTCGCCGCAGTGGCCGCGAAGGTCACGGGTCATCGTCCCGGCTTCGTTCACGTCGGCCGCGCGCGCGAGGCGAGGTAGCCGCGATTCCGTCTCGCCGCGCGCGATGCTTCAGCGACGGAACTCTTCTGGCGGCACCGAGTGCGCCGCGATGAACGCGGCAACCGTCTCCGGGAGCGCGCGCGTGTCGATCGGTTTCGCGACGTAACCATCGCACCCGGCCGCACGGGCGCGCGCCTCGTCGCCGCTCATCGCGAAGGCAGTCACCGCGATGATCGGAACGCCCCGCGTTCGCTCGTCGCGCTTCAGTCGTCGTGCGATCTCGAATCCATCCATGCCAGGCAGTTGCAGATCGAGCAGCACGAGCGCGGGGAGAGCGCGCGCAACCGCGGCAAACGTCATTTCTGCATCGGTAGCCGTCTCGACGATGTATCCGCCCTTCGCCAACACGAACGTTGCGAGCCGTAGATTGGCGGGATTGTCGTCGACGACGAGGATCCGCTCGCCGCTCACGACGCAGCGCTCCCGCGAGGCGAGAGCAGCGCGCCGATCGCATCGAGCAGATTGCCTCGTCCGCCGCCTTTGCGGAGAATTGCGTCGGCGCGAGAACTCAATCGTCCACGCTCTTCGATCGATAGGTCCTTCACGCTCCAGACGATGACCGGAATCCGCCGGTGCTCCGGATTGGCACGGAACCGTTCTACGAATTCGAACCCGTCGACGCGCGGCATGAGCAGGTCGACGATCACCGCGGCCGGCACTTCGGTCGCGCACCGTTCGAGCGCGACCGCAGCGTCGGACTCGCACACCGAGCGATATCCGAGTTGCGCGAGCGTCGCCTGCATCAAGCGCAGCGCGCTCGGATCGTCGTCGACCACCAGCACGGCGCCGCGTTCCGGGCTTACGCCCGCGCGTGCGAGCGAATCGAGCAGCGCGTCGGAATCGACCGGCTTCGCGAGGAAGTCATCGACGGCCAGCCCTGCCGCGTTCGCTGCGGACGCCGCCACACTCACCACGATGACCGGCAGTTGGGCGCGGCTGTGTGATCGTCGAATCGCGCGAAGCACGTCGAGGCCGCTCATGTCGGGCAGCAAGAGATCGAGCGTGACCGCGTCGAATCGCTGGCGACGAAGACTCTCGAGCGCCTGCTCGCCCGTCCGCACGGCTTCGACTGCATAGCCCGCGGCGGTGAGCGTTCCCACGAGCACTCCTTGTGCGCCGGCGTCGTCCTCGATCACGAGGATTCGCGACGCGCCGATCCGCGGAGCCTCGTGAACAGCCCGCTCTGCGCGTCCATCGACGGGCACGCCGTCGCGCGGCATCACTGCGAAGAACGTGCTCCCGACCCCGAGTGTGCTGGTCGCGCCCGTGAACCCTCCCTGCGCTTCGACGAGCCGGCGGGTGAGCGCGAGGCCGAGCCCCGTGCCTCCGTGTGTCTTCGAAGCGCCGGACTCCAGCTGTTCGAACTCTACGAACAAACGCGAGAGATTCGCCGACGCAATTCCGATTCCCGTGTCGATCACCTCCAGTCGGAACATCCCGGGATCCGCTTCGGCTCGAACGCGCACCGTGATGCGTCCGCGCGAAGGCGTGAACTTGATGGCATTCGAGATGTAGTTGTAGAGAACCTGTTTGAACCGCCCCGGATCGACCACCGCAGTCGTGACGGTCGGATCGACCTCGACCGCGGTCGTGATTTGTTTCTCGGCGGATTGCCCGCGCAATACCGCGAGTACATCTCTCACGATCGCGGACAGGTCGACCAGCTGGGGTCGAAACTCCATCTTGCCCGCCTCGACCTTCGAGAGATCGAGAACATCGTTGATCAATTCCAATAGGTGCCGACTGCTTTCCAGAATGTCGGAAAGAAAGGTTCGATAATTCGGCGACGACGAGTCCACCACACCGTCGAATAGCAATTCGGTAAATCCGATAATGGCATTCAAAGGCGTACGCAGTTCGTGCGACATGTTCGCGAGAAACTCGCTCTTCATCCGATTCGCACCCTGGATGCGCCGGTTTTCTTCTTCGAGCATGCGGCTACGGTCCTGCGCTGCTTCGAAGAGCTTGTGCTCCGTGACGTCCTCGAAGCACACCACGCCGCCTCGGATCTCGCGGGTGCCCGAGAGCGGTCCGCCGCGACACGACAAGATCCGCGGTCCGTCACGATGCGGATACTGGATGCGAAGCTCGACACCCTCGAACGCCTCGCCCCTTTGCGCGCGTCGGGTGGGCAGTTCGTCGACGGGGACGGGTGCATTGGTGCTCGCGTCGAACGTCTCGAAGCCGATGGTCGCGGCGTTTCGGCCCGCGTGCAGCCGCGTGATCTCCTGCGCCGCGCGGTTGACGATGACGTATTCACCGGCGTCGTCGATGACCAGGACGCCATGCGGAATGCTGTCGAGAACGGCACGCAGGATGGCTGCCGACTTCTCGAGTTCGGCGGCGCGCGATTCGGCGATCGACCGCTGCATCGCGAGCGCCGATTCCTTCGCGTCGAAATACGCTTTCGCAAGCGCGGTGAGTCCACTCTCGATGAAGTGCTGCTTCGCGATCAGCACCCTCGAGAGGCGCTCCGGTTCCGATGCGAATTCCCGCACGAGCAGCGGAATCAAGATGCCCTGATGGATGCGCGCGAGTTCCTGCCAGGCATCGAACGGGACCCCCATCCGCGCGTAGGTCGCACCCTGCTGCCGCAGACTCGCCGCGTACGGCTCCCAATCGTCATCGAGCAAGGCGGACCTGACGCGCGCGAGCGACGCGGCATGCTGCGCGCCGAGGTCGGCTCGCGGTGTCGACGCGACGAGCGGACCGAGCGTCGGATGCGCGGCGATCACGCGCATCAGTCGATCCAGAATGTAGTCGTGGCTGGCGGAATACACGCGCCAGTAGTCCGCCCGCGCAGCGCGGTCCGCGGCCGAGCCGGGTTCGAACGAAAAGGTATCCATAAGACCGGGTGCTCCTGGCCCGACATCGTCGGGACGAGTGGACAACCGGAGCAGATTGCACCGGCGCACGAAGCGGCGTGACGTCCGAGTGCACGCACTGCGCGATGCGCGTTCGGAGACTCGACTGCGTCAGGTGTTGGAAGCCCGAGCGGAGGATAACTACTGACTCAAGTCCGGAAACACGGCATCATGAGCGTTCTTGTTTTCTTCACTCACGCCCGAACATGACGCCTTTTACGGGGGACGATCGATGCCTTCGCGGATCCTCGTCGTCGACGACGAACCCAGGAATTGCCGACTGCTCGCCAGTTGTCTCGCGCCGTTGGGGCACGACATCACGATCGTGGAGAGCGGCGCCGAAGCGCTCGAAGCACTCGCTCGCGGGGGCATCGACATCGTGCTGCTCGACG
>CBIHQZ010000689.1:0-4526 GCA_966212315.1 uncultured Myxococcales bacterium | reverse complement strand
TCGCCATCCTCGTCATCCTCGTCGCCCTCGCCCGGATGATCGACCTCTTCGGCTTCTTCGCTCGCCAGCCCGCTCGCGTGATGGTGCACCAGCTTCCACGCATCGCCTTCGCGCACGAACACGTTCGTCGCCGCGAGAATCCCGAGCGCTTCACCACGCGGATTGCGCAGCCGCTCGTAGCACGTCACCACCGCCATCCCGCCCGACAGGCACACCGACGGACCTTCGGGCGCCGCGGTCAATCGCTGCTGCGATCGGAAGATCAGCCCCCACGTGTGCATCACTTCTTCGCGCGACTCGATCACCGCGCGCCCCGGATGCGTGCACGTCACCGCGTGTTCGCTCGCCCAGAGCGCGTCCATCGCGCGCAGATCGCCGGCCGAGAATGCCGCATAGAACGCAGCATTCGCCGCCAGCACTTCATTCACTGCCTCGTCGGGCACCGCGTTCACTCCACCGTCGGCTCGCCACCACCGCCGCTCGGTTCGGTCGGCGTCTCACCCGCTTCTTCACCCTCGCCCGGCGGCAGTTCGCTCTCGCCCGCCACATCCACTTGCTGGATGCGCTCGACCGCGACGACCTTCTCGCCTTCCTTCACGTCGATGATTCGCACGCCCTGCGTATTGCGCCCCGCGACGCGGATCTGATCGACGAAGGTGCGAATGATCTGCCCCTTGTCGGTCACCGCCATCACCTGTTCGCCGTCGCGCACCAGCACCAGATCGACCACCGCGCCGTTGCGGTCGCTCGCGTCGATCGCGATCACACCCGTGCCGCCGCGGCCTTGCTGCCGATGCTCGGAGACCACCGTGCGCTTGCCGTAACCGTTCGCGCACACTGCCAGCACTTGCACCGTCTCGTCTTCGATCACGCGCATCCCGACCACCGCGTCGCCTTCGCGCAACTCGATCGCCTTCACGCCGCGCGAGTCACGCCCGACCTGCCGCACTTCTTCGAGCGGGAAGCGGATGCTCATGCCGTCTTTCGTACCGACCAACACTTCGCGCTTCGGATCCGCGATGAGCGCCGCGAGCAGCTGGTCTTCGTCTTCGATCGCGACGCCGATGATCCCGGTCTGACGGATGTTGGCGTAGGCGGTGAGATCGGTGCGCTTGATGAGACCCTTGCGTGAACACGTCACGAGGTCCCACCCCTCTTTGAACTCTTTGATCGGCACGACGGCCGCGACTCGCTCGCCCGGCTCCATTCCTACGAAGTTCACGATCGCCTTGCCGCGCGAGGTGCGATTCGCCTCGGGGATCTCGTAGATGCGCTTCGTGTACGCCTTCCCCTTGTCGCTGAGGAACAGCACGGTGTCGTGCGACGACGCCACGAAGATCTGGTGCACCCAGTCTTCGTCGCGCACGTCCATCCCGGAGATCCCCTTGCCGCGGCGGTTCTGCGATCGATAGTCCGCGAGCGAGGTGCGCTTGATGTACCCCGCGTGCGAACACGTCACGACCACGTCGTGCTCGGCGATGAGATCCTCCATCGAGATCTCGCCCTCGGCCGGAATGATCTCGGTGCGGCGCGGCTCCGAGAACTTCTCGCGGATGTCCGACAGCTCTTTCTTGATCACGTCCATCAGCACGTGTTCGTCGCCGAGAATGCCCTTCAGACGCGCGATCGTGTCGCTGAGATCGCCGTACTCGCCCGCGAGTTTCTCGCGCTCGAGGCCGGTCAAACGCGCGAGGCGCATGTCGAGAATCGCCTTCGCCTGGCGCTCGCTGAGACGGTAGCTCGTAACCTTCGCGGCTTCGGTGATCTCGCTCTCGGGACGCCCGGCACGGCGCACGAACTCTTCGAGCCCGCGCAACGGGAGCTTCATGAGTTCTTCGCGCGCGATGTCGGGGTTCGCGGCTTCGCGGATGGTCTTGATGACCAGATCGATCTCGGTCGTCGCCATGCCGAGACCGAGGACGATCTCGCGCTGCGACTCGGCCTGTTTCAGTTCGAAACGCGAACGGCGCGTGACGACGTCGCGACGATGATCGACGAAGACTCGAAGGGCCTGGCGCAGATCGAGCGTCTTCGGCTGCCCGCCGACGATGGCCAGCGCGTTGTAGGAGAAGTTCTCCTGCATCTGGGTCAGCTTGTAGAGCTTGTTCAGAACGACCTGCGCCACCGAGTCGCGCTTCAACTCGACGACGATGCGCATGCCTTCGCGGGACGACTCGTTGCGGATGTCGCTGATGCCTTCGATCCGCTTCTCCTTCACGTGCTCGGCGATCTTCTCGAGCAGACGCGCGCTGTTCACCTGGAAGGGAATCTCGGTGACGACGATGCGCTCGCGATCGGTCTTGCCGATCTGTTCGACAGTGGCACGAGCACGCATCGTGATCGTTCCGCGACCGGTCAAGTACGCCTGACGAATTCCATCCGTCCCGACGATCATGCCGGCCGTCGGGAAATCAGGCCCTTTCACGAACTGCAGCAGGTCGACGATCTCGGCGTCCGGGTGGTCGATGAGATACAGCGTCGCGTCGATGGTTTCGCCGAGATTGTGCGGCGGAAGGTTGGTCGCCATGCCGACCGCGATGCCGCCCGAGCCGTTGACCAGCAGGTTCGGAAAGCGCGCCGGAAGAACGTCGGGTTCGAATTCGCTGCCGTCGAAGTTCGGCGAGAAGTCGACGGTCTCTTTATCGATGTCGCGAAGGAGTTCCTCGGCGATGCGCGTGAGTCGTGACTCTGTGTATCGGTAGGCTGCCGCGGCGTCGCCTTCGACGCTCCCGAAATTCCCCTGGCCGTCGACCAGCGGCATGCGCATCGAGAAGTCCTGCGCCATGCGAACGAGCGCGTCGTAGACCGACGAATCGCCGTGCGGGTGGTACTTGCCGAGAACCTCGCCGACGACCTTGGCGCACTTGCGGTACGCGCTCGAAGGGCCGAGTCCGAGTTCGTGCATCGCGTACAGGATGCGGCGATGAACGGGCTTGAGACCGTCGCGCGCATCGGGGATCGCGCGGCCGACGATCACGCTCATCGCGTAGTCGAGATACGAGCGTTGGACCTCTTCCTCGAGAGTGATCGGGACGAGCGTGCCGAGGAGACTCGCCGGGTCGCTCGGCGGCGGGGCAGCGGGTGCTCCGGGCTCCGTGGCAGGCGGGGTGGGGGGATCCTTCGGGTCGTTCGTGTCGCTCATGTCGCTGTGTCGATCCGGTCGTGTGCGCGGACGTCCGCGCGCTGGAAAATGCCCGTTGCGAATACAGATCCGCGGGGGCGATTCTTTACCACGGCGAGCACGTCCGCGCGTTGTCTAATGATCGCGCGCGCGCACGCGAGCTACCTGTCAACGCGATTGGCGGCATGGGGCCGTCGGTTGGCACCGCGCGTCGCGAACGTTGCTGTTTCCAGCGGTGCGGAAGGGCTGCGCGTGGCACGTGCTATGCTCGGGCCAACGCACGATGCGCCGTATGCCGCTGCGATCCCTCCTGGGAATGAGCCTGTTCACGGTCGCGATGGGATTCGCGGACGGTTGCCTCATTCGGATCCTTCCGATCCCGCCGCCGACCGCCGAGCGCGCGGCCGCATCGACGTGCGCACCTCCGCTCTGCCCCGACGGCGGTGTGGTCTACACGATCGAAGGAAGCGCGCGTTCGGGCGCGCTGGTCATCGCGACGAACGCCACGCGGCAACATCCCGACGGCCGGCAGTACGTCGCATCGGCGTGGGCAACGGTTGTTCCGAGCACACCGGATGCGGGTCCATCGAACGCGCACTTCGCACTCACGTTCTCGCCGGAGAGCGAGAGCGATGGAAGTGTCACGGTCACGCAGCTCGGCGACCGCATCCAGCTCGTGCAGTTCGTTCTGCAAGAAGACGGCACCTACCGGCAGAGCGACTCGAGCGAACTCGTCGTCGCGCCTTGACCGACGAGCCCGCGACCGAACCACTCGAGCGCTTCGATCGCAGCAGATGCGCTCGTAAATGATCCGGGCTACGGTCCTCGCGAATGCCAACGCCCGGCACGCGCAACGGTGAACTCATCGGCGGTCGCTACCGTCTCGTACGGTCGCTCGGGCAGGGCGGCATGGGCGAAGTGTACGAAGCGCTCCAGGAGAATCTGGGCAAGCGCGTCGCATTGAAATTGCTCCATGCACCGCTCGCGCAACACGCCGCGTTGATCACGCGTTTCAAGCGCGAAGCGGAAGCGGCCGCGAAGCTCGGTCATCCGAACATCGTCGAGGTCTTCGACTTCGGCGTGAGCGACGACGGCACGCCGTATCTGGTGATGGAGTTGCTCGCGGGCGAATCACTCGGGCACGCGCTCGCGACGCAGGGGCGGCTGCCACAAGCACGCGTGGCGTTCATCGTTTCGCAAGTACTCGCCGCGCTCGGCGTCGCGCATCGCGCTCACTTCGTTCATCGCGATCTCAAGCCCGACAACATCTTTCTCACGTCGATGTCGGGCGTGAACGACATCGTGAAGCTGCTCGACTTCGGCATCGCGAAGTTCACCGACGAAGCCGCGGACGCGAAGCTCACCAACACCGGCGCTGTGATGGGCACGCCGCAGTACATGTCGC
>CBIHQZ010000688.1:0-4529 GCA_966212315.1 uncultured Myxococcales bacterium | reverse complement strand
GAATCGCCGGGCGCCTCCCGCTGTTCCAACCGCAGTCTGGCCTCGTTCAGCGCATCGCCCGTGATGAACGTCGGAGGGACGTCGCGCCTGCAGCCCGCGACCAGGACGACCACGCACATCGCGAGGAGGTTCCCGTCGCGCGCGAGTTTCACCATCGGCTCGGAGCACCTATCCGAGCCGGCTCATGACTTCGCAGTAGCGCTCGATGGATGCGACGACCTCCGGATCGGGATCGACGAACTCGACACCCACTGCGGCGGCCCCATTCGCGTTCGCGGCGCGGACCCAACGGACCACACCGCTCACGCGCGCGACACGTCCCTCGATCGGGAGTGCGAATCGAGCGACGACGCTGTCGTTCACCGCGGGGCGCTCGCGCGCGATGACCAGCATCCCGCCCGCGGAGATGTCCTCCGACCGCCCGTCGACGTGCACACCGCCGAGTGAGAGGCGAATGGGCGTCGCGTACGGCGCGCGAGCGTGCTTTCGACGCGACGGTGGCTCCACGACCGCGACGTCGACCTTCTTGTTTCGCGACCGGGGATCGTCGAGCAGCGTGAGTCGCGGCTCGTGACCGTGGCACGCGGCGCGGAGCGCATCGGCGAACTCGTCGATCGACGCATATCGATCCTCTTGCCGCCGCGAACATGCTTTCTCGATCACCTCGGCGACCTGTGTCGGAACGCCCGGAACCCGGAGTTTCACCGGTTGCGCGTCGACGGGCATCACCTGGCGGACGACATCGGCGAGAGAGCCGGTGAACGGTACATCGCCGGCGAGACATTCGAAGAGCGTCACGCCGGCCGCGTAGACATCGCCTCGCGGGTCGATCGCATCGTCGCCTTGGAGTCGCTCGATCGACATGTACTCGAGCGTGCCGACCACTTCGCCGCGGCGCGTGAGCTTCCGGTCCTTGAAGGCCGCCGCGTGCGCGATTCCGAGGTCCATCAGCTTGACGTGGGTATGCCCGGCGCCATCGCGCACGAGGAAGATGTTCCCCGGCTTCACGTCGCGGTGGACGAGCCCTTCGCGGTGCAACGCGGTGAGTGCGCCGCACAGCCCGAGACCCACTGCGAGCGTGTTCTCGACGTCGATCCGATTGCGCGCAGCGAGAAGGCCTTCGAGGGTTCGGCCGAGCAGCATTTCCATCGCAACGAACGGCACGTCGTCGTCGGTGAGTCCCGCGTCGATCACGTCGACCACGTTCGGGTGTCGCACCATCCCGAGTCCCCGTGCCTCGCGCAGCATCCGGCTGCGAAGTTCGTCGTCGAGCGACTTCGCGAGATCTGGCGAGACCAGTTTCAACGCCACGCGCCGTCCCGTGAACAGGTGCTCCGCTTCGAAGACGACGGCAGTACCGCCACGGCCGAGTTCGCGTCGCAGCACGTATCGGTCGGCGACGATGTCGCCCAGTGAGAATGCCTTCATGGTCCGTTCCCCTTCCTGATCGTCGAGTAACCTTCATCGCCGCTCGACGCGGCCTGTCCCTGCATCGATCGACGGCCAGCCACAACCGCGCGCGCTCTCCGTCCGTCTACATCCGATCGAACGCCGAAAGGCGCCGGCACCCTCGCCATCGGGTGCTCGGCGCCTCGGCGGATTGCGTCAGAGGCAGCTGCCCGTCGCGCGATCACACGTGTGGCCCGCGCCGCACACCGTGTCGCTCGTGCACCCGCAGCTGCCCGTCTCGATCATGCAGCCGAAGCCGTCACCGCAGTTCGTCGACGCGGTGCAGTTGCAGGCGCCGGTCGTCAGATCGCACACGCTGCCGGACGAGCAATCTGCGTCGCTGCTGCATCCGCCGGTGCACGAGTGGACGGTCGTATCGCATGCATACGCGCCGCAGAGCGCAGTCGGATTCGCCTCACACTGCGGCACGCAGACGTTGCCGTAATCCGAACCCAGGCACACGTAGTCCGAACGGCAATCCGCGTTGCTCTCGCACCCGCCGTAGCAGAAGGCGTACGAAGTGCCGGGCCAGAGGCAGCGACCGGAACCGCCGCAATCGAGATCGCTCGAGCAAGCGCGGTAGAAGCAGTAGCCACCCGGCCACCCGTACGTCGTGGGGAGGCACTCACCGCTCGGCGCGCAGTCCGCGTCGGTCGTACACGCGCTGCCCGGCGTCGGAACCAGCGTGTCGGTGCACGCGCCGTTGCGGCAGGTCGATCCATCGGCACACACGTTCCCGCAGCTGCCGCAGTTGTTTCGATCGTTCTGCGTGTCGGCGCATTGCGCGCCGCATGCAACGTACGGGAACTCACAGGCCGTGCCGCAGACGGCGTGGCTGCATCGAGTGCCCTGCGCGCAGACGATGCCGCAGCCGCCGCAGTTGAACGGATCCATCCGCGTGTTGACGCACGCGTTGTCGCAGACTGCGAGCCCGCCCGAGCACGGTCCGCCGACGCACGAACCGCCGGAGCAGGTGGCCCCTTCGGAACACGTCACGCCGCATCCGCCGCAGTTGTTCGGGTCGTGCGTGATGTCGATGCACTCGCCGTTGCAGTACGCCTTCGTGATCGCGCATTCGAGCGGCGTCGCATCGACTTCGCCCGTCGCACCGTCGGAGCCGGCGCTCGCGTCGGGATCGACCACGTCGGGTTCACTGGCATCGGGTTCGTTTGCGTCCGCGGCAGCCATCGCATCCGGATCGGTCGCGGCATCGTCGGTAGCACTCGCGTCGTCCGAGGGAGCCGCGTCGGGATCGGTCGCCATACCTGCGTCGTCGTCGGTCGGCGAGAACTCCAGGTTGCGCGATCCGGAGAGAACAAAATCGCTCGACGGACGGTTGCGCGGGCCCGCGAGATCCTGCGGCGTCCGGGGAGAGGCATCCTGTGTTTCAGCGCCAGAATCCGGATCGCCCGTGATGGACGCGGTTGCACAGCCCGTGAGCGTGCCGACGAGGAGCGCGAGCGTGAGGGGGCGGAAAATAGAAACGAGCATGGAGCAGACCTCCGGTGGAGCCGAGTGGATGACTTCCCCGCACGGCGCGTTCAGCGGTTGCCGGGTGTCCACCTCTCCATCGGGCACGCGCGTGCGAACTTAAGCGTCGAAGTTTGCGAACGGCTCCGGCGGCTCGTTCAACGGTGAACGCCTCGCCGCCAGGGCTCGGAACCCACCCCTAGGGGTGGGTTCGCGTTCTACCCGCGTGCGGTATGGAGTCCCCATGTTTGGGGGGAGTCAGACGTTGCGATGAATCGTCCACTCGACACCGAGGCGCTCCGCGACTACTGGGCCGTCTACACTTCGCGTTATCAGCAGATCCACGACGAGTCGATGAAGGCGATCGCCGGGCACCCTGTGTTCGGGCCGTTGATCGCATCGATGCCCGCCGACGCGATGGAGGCACAGCGCGAGCAATCGCTGGCGTTGACGCGCGGAGCGATCTTCGACGGCGGATGGGATGCCTACGCCGGCAGTCTGTACGTCCAGGGCGCTTCGTACGCGCGGATGGGGCTGCGGTTCGACTCCTGGTACGACGTGGTTCGCGTCTACCAGCGCATCGTGATCGCGATGCTCGTGGACGAGTTCGGAGGCGATCTGCCGCGCCTGACTCGCGTGCTCGTCGCGGCGCAGGACTTTCTCGATCGCGCCATGGCCGTGATCTCGAACGCGTACTTCGAGACGAAGGAGCAGGCGCTCGACGCCGCGCGCACCCTCGCCGAGAACCGCGCGTCCGAACTCGAGGCCTCGGAACTCGCGGTCCGACAGCAGAGCGTTCTGCTCCGCGGCGTACTCGACAGCATCCCCGACGGCATCGTGGTCGTCGACGCGAGCGGCGACTACACACTCGTGAACCGCGCCGCGAACGAGATCATGGGCCACGTGGTCTCGTCGTCCGACGACGTCACGACAGAGGTCTTCGACGCCGTGACCAACGAGCCCGTGCCGAGGGATCGTTTTCCGACGCATCGTGCCGCGCGCGGCGAGCGCTTCGACGATGTCGAGCTACGGCGCGTGGCCCCCGGAGGCGAGCAGGTCATCTCTTCGTTCGGGCGACCGCTCGACGGCGAAGCAGGCGTTCGTGGCGGCATCGTGTGCTTCCGCGACGTAACCGAGCGCAAGCGCATGGCGGCCATGCAAGCGCACAGTGAGCAGCTCGAGGCCGAAAACGAGCGGATCCATACCGCCAATCGGATGAAGAGCGAGTTCCTCGCGAACATGTCGCACGAACTCCGTACGCCGCTGAACGCGATCATCGGATTCGCCGAACTCCTCGTCGACGACGCCGTCGAGCCAGGGAGCCCCGAGTACGGGATGTTTCTCTCGGACATCCTCTCGAGCGGCCGCCATCTGCTGTCGTTGATCAACGACATCCTCCAAAGTCGAAGCCGGGAAGATCGAGGTCCGGCCGGAGACGATCGCCCCCGCGGAGTGCGTGTCGGCGGTCGCGATGGTGCTGCGCGGTCAGGCCGGGTCGAAGAACATTCGCGTCGAGGCGGAGGTCGACCCCGAGGTGGGCGAAGTGTCGATCGATCCGGGGCGCTTCAAGCAGATTCTGTACAACTACGTCTCGAACGCCTTGAAGTTCA